>JAMDCG010000103.1 GCA_023489425.1 Thermoplasmatota archaeon | reverse complement strand
TAAACAGTAAGTTTCTTCAAATCCTTCACCTTCCTGGAAAAATATCTGGAAAGATACTGTGCAAGAGGTACTACAAGGACTGGGAAACCTGTAATGTAACCAACAGGAGCACTCTGTCCCAGTAGAAATATGGAAAGAGGTATTACAAAGGGTGTTGTAAGGCTTGAATATATGGACCAGAAAAGTCCATCTGTTACTGATAGATTCGCAGTTGTCTTTATGATATCATCTGATGAAACTGTATAATCCCTGATCTTCCTGTAAATATAAGATCTGTTCGCCTTGGTTTTCATCGACTTCACTCCCATAGCTTTATTAATTCAATATTCAGACTTTTCTTAGTATAACCTGAATTTTTCAAACCATGTATTTCACGGTGATAAAGTCTGTCTATAAATTCACTACTTAAAATAGTATGGAAATAAGAAAAGTTTATCAATGGTCTTTTTAATATCTACGGGAGATGTTATTATGGCAAATAATAATATTAAATTAAAACGGAAAAAAATAACTGGAACTTCCGTGAGGAATAAACTCAAGGTTCTTTCAGTTTTAATGGTTGTGGGAATTTTTGTACTGACTGCATTTGTGACAGTATATGATCACCCAACATTAGGCTCGTCAGGTGTTGTAACTCCCAGTGCATCATCTGGGAATCATGTAACAATAACTGTTTGGGGATCAGGTTCCCCGGGAGGAGAAGAAGAGGTTTTTAACAGCACACTTGCCTATTTTGAGCAGGTATATCCAAACGTGACAGTTGATGATAGTCCTGCCGTTGGTATAGCTTCTACAACTTACACAAGTGCTGCTCATGCAGGAAAAGCTCCGGATATTTACAGGGACAGCAGCGATAACGCCGGTGTTCTTTATGCTGAGGGAACAGTTCTTGCATTGAACAAGTATCTGAATAGTACATATATTAAAAGCTTCAGCCCTGGTACAATAACCGCGTGGAGCGCAAACAACTCTCTGTATGGTATACCTGTTAACACAAACGGTGTTGGTCTTTACTACAACAGTAAATTTGTAAAAACAGCACCAAAAACAGTATACCAGATGATTCAGGATGCGTTGAATGTCACCCATAATACAACATTAAATCCATCTGGATCAGCAACAAAGGTCTGGGGGCTTGCATATGGCCTCGGTACAGATTCAGGATACAGGTCTGCAGCGTGGTTCCCGGCCTTTGGAGGAACATTATTCAACTCAAAGCAGATGCCTGTTCTTAATTCTACAGGGGACATTAAAGCAGTATCATTCCTCTATAATCTAACATACAAATATCACGTAAGTCCAACCGGATTAACAACAATGACACAGCAGTATAATCTGTTTGAAGACAACCAAAGCGCCTTCATGATAGATGGACCATGGGATCAGAGCACATACACCCAATACCTTGGTTCAAATCTTCACGTTACTGCACTGCCATTTAACAACGCAACTGGCCTATGGCCAACACCCATATGGGGATCAGTAGGATATTTCATATCATCACCTCAGGCAAGTGGAATAACATCCTCACAGATATGGGCATCCCTGAAATTCATTGAGATGCTTACAAACACCACGGCACAGATCCATCTGTTTGACAAGGCAGGAGATTTCCCCTCATCCATAGCTGCAGGAAACTATATAACGGCACACAGCAACAATGATCCCCTCATAAAGGGCTGGCTTGATCAGGAAAACCATACAATGCCTCAGCCAGGATTCGTAAATATGAATTATTACTGGCCAAACTTCCATACATATGTTGGAAACCTTTATGATAATGGAACAAACAATGTTTCACAGACCATGAACGATTTCCAGAGAGCCGTTGTTAATGAAATCAACGAGCTTTCAGCAAAACCAACATCCATAAGCATAAGCCTCTATGATATACTGGCAATAGTAGCTGTGGTAATAATAGTAGCAGCAGCGGCTAGCGTTGTATACGTAAGAAGAAAGAAAAAATAATTCAAACCCTAATTTTTTAATTTTTAGAGTGAGTAATATGGTTGAAACAGATGATTATAAGGTGAAAAAAAAGAAGGTAGAGTACAGAAGCATAGTTTATATTTTACCGGCAATAATTGTTCTTGTGTTTCTGGATTTTTATCCAATTTTCGAGAGTGTTTACTACTCTCTTACAGATTTTAATTCTGCACACTTCTTCAATTTCGGGTTTGTAGGTCTTGCTAATTTTATTTATGTGTTCACAAGTTCCGATCTATGGACTGTCATTGGGAATACGCTGGTTTGGAGCATTGGGAGCACAGTGGTAATGGTTCCTGCGGGATTTGCTCTGGCTCTCATTATGAATCAGAAAAAGATGAGAGGAAAGACCATCTACAGAACAATGTATCTTTTTCCATGGGCATTTCCAGCATTCATTACAATACTGGTATGGTCAAATATGCTTGCATATACTGGAGGAGTCGCAAATGAGGTTCTTAACGTAATGGGATTTAAATCTCTAGACTGGCTGACATCCCCAAAATATGCAATGATATCGCTGATCCTTGTTAATTTCTGGCTTTCATTTCCATATTACACATTCGTTTACACTTCTGCTGTTCAGAGCATACCACAGGAATTATATGAGGCTGCAGAGGTTAACGGCTATGGGTCTCTGAGAACACTGACAAGCGTAACTTTACCATTACTAAGGAGACAGATTGCATTCATAACAATTTTCGGTTTCATATTTACATGGAACAACTTCTACGTACCATTCCTTTTGACTGGTGGAGGTCCTGGCATATCAACGGAGATACTTATCACATACTCATATCTTCAGGCATTTTCCTATTCCAACTACGCACTCGGTGCCGCATACGCTGTAATATCTATAGTCATACTGCTTGTTTTCGTGGTTGTTGCAAATCATTACACGAAGATGATGACCATTCTGGACTGAGGTGAAAAGATGGAAAATAAATTTTCAAATAAAAATAAGACAGTGGCTGAAAATAGCTTGGAAAATGTCTACAGGATGAACAATTACTACAGAAGAATGAAGATTGTAAAAAGGGTAATTTCTCACATAGTGCTGATCATATTCGCAATATTTGCAGTATTTCCAATATACTATGTATTTATTACATCCCTAAACAGTATAGGATCACTAGCCGAGGCAAGTCTGAGTGATCTCCTTCCCACGTCCCATTCCAGTCTTGCCAATTATATCAACATACTGTATCATCATCCGTTCTTCCTGTGGCTAAAAAACACGCTGATATTAACTGGTGTTTCAACAATTATCGGAGTTATGCTTTCAATAACCTCCGGACTGGCTCTTTCAAGGTTCAATATACCCTTAAAACATGCTTTCCTGTACATGCTTCTCATTCTCACACTGTTTCCATTCACAATGATGGTAATACCATATTACTTCATGTTTGCACAGCTCCATCTTCTTGACTCATATATCGGTCTGATAATACCATATTCCGCAGGGGCACTGATCTATTCATCCTATCTCATAAAGAATTACGTGGACAATCTGCCTAAGGATTATGAGGAAGCAGCCCAGATAGACGGATTAAGCAGAAGATCTGCCCTGTTCAGGATACTTGTACCCATGTCAAAGCCTGTAATCATATTTGCAATGCTAATAGCATTCATGGGTCCATACACCGATTATGCACTGGCCGGGCAGTTTATCACATCAAAGAGCCTCTACACTATGGCAATCGGGCTTTATTACGTTTCCCAGGGAGATATAGTGATAAATTACGGTACTTATTCAGCATTTGCGGTTCTAATGGGAATACCAATATTCATACTGTTCTTTGTGTTCCAGAGATATCTTGTATCGGGATTCAGCCTGTCCACATACAAGTAATATTTAATTTTAAACATTATTTTTACTACTTAAAATAGTCACTTTTTCGAAAAACTGATATAAGTTAAATGACATAACTAATGGATAATGCATGGAGAAACTTGTTTTACAGGACGTCGTGAGGGTATTCAAGAAGAACGTTGGTGTACTGGGAGTCAGTCTCGAGGTTAAGGAAGGTGAATTCTTTGTAATACTGGGACCAAGTGGTTGTGGAAAGACAACAACTCTGAGAATGATTGCCGGTCTGGAAACGGTGGATAGTGGTCATATATTTCTTGATGAGAGGGAAATCACAAACTTTCCGCCAAAGCTAAGAAACATATCCATGGTCTTCCAGAATTATGCACTTTATCCATTTATGACAGTAAAAGACAATATACTTTTTCCACTGAAAATTCTTAAAATGCCAAAATCCGAAATGGAACAGAAGGTTGAGGAGATTGGAAAAACACTCGGTATTCTGGAACTTATGGACAGGAAGCCAGGGGAAATATCTGGTGGACAGAAACAGAGAGTTGCACTTGCAAGATCTCTGGTAAGAGAACCAAGTTTGTTTTTAATGGATGAACCTTTAAGCAATCTGGATGCTAAGCTCAGGGGACAGATGAGGGTGGAATTGAAGAGGTTACAGAGGGAATTCAACACAACAACTGTGTATGTAACCCATGATCAGGTAGAGGCAACAACACTTGCTGACAGGGCATGCCTCATGAATGGAGGAAAGATAGTGCAGATGGGAAATCCAAATGATCTGTACACACTGCCGGTGAATACATTTTCAGCCACTTTCCTTGGAGATCCTGCAATGAATATGATTCCAGGGGAGATCACGGTGAAGGATGGAAAAACATACCTGAAGCTTGAAGATTTCACTGTAGAAATGCCAGATATTCATACGGAAAGGGAGACTCCCAGAGACGTCATGGTTGGGATGAGACCTGAGGATGTACAGCTTGGTGATGATGGTATCGCGGTTGAGTTGAACCTGATTCAGAATCTGGGAAAGAGTATATATGAATATTTCAAAACACAACATGGTGATAACATAGTAAGGCAGGATGTTGTAAGTTCAAAGCTTGCACTGGGTGACAGGTCCATGGTTGTAATTGATCCAAAATCCATATACCTGTTTGAAACAAATACCGGCAGTCTGATATACAAATACGGAAGGAAGAAATATCAGGAAGAAGATATGCCTAAGGCAGTCAACTAAATTATCCAACCCAATACACATTAATCGAACTATGTTGGAAAGTCAATATTTTCAATAAACATGAATGGAGAATTCTTCCGGACCAATGGTTGCTGATTTTTCATCTATTGAATTCAAGGACTTCTTTTCTTTTGTTTTAATCTCACTGTCACCAAGATTCAGATTCATTTCTATTTTTTGATCTATGGAATACTTCGTTATGTTAATCAGTCCTTTTTTATCCCTGCTAAATCTTATTATCCCGTTGTAGGCAGCAGGATTTTCCTTTCTGATTTTTACCAATTCCCTGAATTTCAGATAGAATTCACTTCCAACCTTTTCCCACTCCATCGTACGCCTGCAGTCAGGATCAGGACCACCTTCCATTGATAGCTCATCACCGTAATATATGCTTGGCATTCCATCCATTATCATGATTATTCCATAGGCTGCCATGGCAAGTTTCTCGCTTCCAAGGATGGTCCTTATTCTGGGTGTATCATGAGAATCAATGATGTTCATCATCTTTCCGTATACATCATCCCCAAGTATAAATCTCATATTCAGGAGTTCGCTGTTCATTCTGTTAGGACTAATTTCCTTATTCATAAGGGAAATGATCAGTTTTCGCAATCCATAGTTCATGGATGATGTGTATAATCCCTCGTGAAAGAATATATCAGAAACGCACCACACTTCAGCAATGTGGCCAATTGCAGGAAATTTCTCCCTGAACTTCCCGAATATTTCACTCATGCTATTCAGATTTATTGAATCGGCAACATCATATCTTAAAAATGAAACATTCAATCTTTCTGCATAGAAATCCATCACATCAAGCATAAATT
>JAMDCG010000002.1 GCA_023489425.1 Thermoplasmatota archaeon | reverse complement strand
CCATATGCGATATTTCTTTCCTTAGATGACTGTCAGTACTGCAAATCACATTTATGTTATCAGATGAATTTATAATTTTAATGGCATCCTCCTCTTTTATTTCCATTTTTCCATTATCATCAAAGAGCAAGATGTGATCTTTTCCGTAAAATATGTATCTCTCAGAACTAATTCTTAAAAATGATTTGATCTTCTCCTTTAATAAATCAAATGTTGGTGCCCTTACCATAGCTTCCCCTGTAGATCTCATCTCTGCGGAGAGAAGGTAGTCACTATCGTGAAATCTATTAAAAGGGAATACCGGTATCTTAACCGCATAGTCCTTAACATTTTCCTCTTTGATGATACAGTCCTTACCAAGGAGCATTGCGATCCCATTTTCAACCCAGTTTACACCTGACCACTTACTGATAAATGGAACGGTCCTGCTTGCTCTTGCATTGAGTTCGATGACATATAGCTGACCATCCTTTTCCATGAACTGAATGTTTGTAAATCCAGTTATGGCGTAAAAGTTCAGAAATTTTGCAGCAATGTCTCTCATCCTTTCTTCAAGTTCCTTATTGGGTATATCTGGACCACAAATTGCCATTGAATCTCCTGAGTGAATTCCAGCCGGTTCAATTTGTTTTAATATTCCTGCAACCAGAAGCTGATTATTATTACTTACGAAATCCATATCATATTCAGTGGCCTGTTCGATTAGCTCAGAAATTAATAATGGGAATTTAACAGCACTGTTTTTCATTTTATTTACGAATATTTCAATATCGGCTGAGGTTCGGCTCACGAACATTGAAGAGCCTCCAATTATGAAGCTGCCCCTAATAATTACCCTATTCTGTAACAATCTTGATTTTTCAACTATTTCATTAATACTGAATGCCTCATGCCACCTGGCCTGTGTTATACCCAGCTGATCGAGGTCCCTTGAGAATGCTGACCTGTTCTCAATTCTGGCTATGGAAGAAGGCTTTGTTCCCATAATTATATCTTCACCGTATATTTTTCCAATCTCATATGCCATGTTTTGCCCAGTCTGACCTGAGAACTGGATGATTATTCCATATGGCTTCCTTTTTTCGATTATTCCGCTCACATATTCGAGTGAAATAGGATCAAAATATAGTTCGTCAGATGTGTTAAAATCAGTGGATACAGTTTCCGGATTAGAATTTATCATCAGTGATCTGTAACCAAATTTTTTTAGTGCCTGAATTGCTTTTACGGAACTGTAATCAAATTCAAGCCCCTGTCCAATCCTGTTTGGACCTGATCCAAGAATTAGTACAGAATCCTTCTTCCAGGGACCGCACTCATCATCCTCATAATATGTAGAATAGAGATATTTTGTCCTTGAACTGAATTCAGATGAAGATGAATCGATCATCCTGAAGCTTGGAAAAAGAGAAACTCTCTTTCTCATTAATAGGATTTCATACTCGCTTATTCCAGATCTCCAGGAGATTACTCTATCAGGATAGCCATATCTTTTAAGTTCCGGCAGATATTCCTCAATATTTTCTGCACACTTTCCAAGAAATTTGAACATATTAGATAGTCTATTGACTATATTTATTTGCCAGCCTGTTAATTCAGCAATCTTTTCAGAATCAATCTCCATATTCATTGCAGATATTATATATCCAAGCCTCTCCCAGTTTGCTGTCTTTAAATTATTAAATATCTCATCCCTATCTACTTTTGAGAAGTATTTGCTGAAATCAAGCTCTGTCGATACTAAAGCCTTAAGAAAAGCTTCCTCGAAGGATCTTCCTATGCCCATAGCCTCTCCTGTGGATTTCATGGATATTCCGATGGTACCTGAATCAGAGAATTTTCCAACTGGCCATATGGGAATTTTCACTATTACATAATCCATTGAAGGTTCAAAGGAAGCGGATGTGTTTTCAGTTATGGGATTAGAAATAGAAAAGAGGGAATCACCTAAGATTACCATTGTTGCAACCTTGGCTATAGGATAACCACTTGCCTTGGAAGCAAGAGCCGAAGATCTGGATGTACGGGGGTTAATTTCAACAACGAAGAAAATTTCACTTTCCAGATCTATTGCAAACTGAACATTGCATGCTCCAACTATACCGACTATTTCAGCTATATCCAGTGCTGTTTTCCTCATTTTCTGATGGATATTATCTGGAATCGTAAGGGATGGTGTAACGACTATGCTCTCCCCTGTATGTACTCCCATAGGATCAAGATTTTCCATGTTGCATACCATGATGCTATTTCCTCTATGATCTCTGATGACTTCATACTCCATTTCAATGAGTCCCAACAGGGATTTCTCTATTTCCACAGATTTCTGAGTTGAATCTGAAAATATTTCATCTAGAACTGAGATCAGCTCTGAACTATCATTAATGATTTTTCCTGAAAGTCCTCCCAGAGAAAAGGATGTTCTGAGAATAACCGGAAAGTAATCAATTTCTGTTGCAACTTCCCTGTAGTTGCTCCTTTTGAGGGAAACAGACCATGGTATTGTTATGCCATTTTTTTCCATTACTGAATGGAATAATTCCCTGTCTTCTGCTATTCTTATGGATTCTGGCTGCGTTCCTAAAATTTTTACGTTTTTTTCCCTAAGATAACCACTGTTATGAAGTTCCATTACAAGATTCAGAGCTGTCTGTCCTCCCATTGATCCTATTATGTGGGTCACTCCCTCGGTTTCAATTATACGTTCTGCATTTTCCACGTTTATGGGTTCAATATATACCCTATCTGCGTTGTAATTATCAGTCTGAATTGTTGCTGGATTAGAATTAAGGAGGATTGTGTAAATGCTTCTTTCCCTTAATATCCTGCATGCCTGAGTTCCTGCATAATCAAATTCTGCAGATTGCCCTATAACCACAGGACCTGAACCAATCACAAGTACCCTCATAACCTCTTCACTAGTTTCTGATACCATCCATTACACTCCTCATTAAATTAAAAAATCCGGTGCTATCCCTTGGTCCAGGCGAGCCTTCGGGATGAAACTGTGCGCTTAGAAGCATTTTGTCCTCTATTCCCATCATTTCAGGAGTGCCGTCATTCAGGTCCCTGTACATTATATCCACTCCTTTAATATACAGTGAATCTTCTGCTATTCTGAAATTATGGTTATGTGATGTAATAAACGATCTTTGTCCATTCCCAACAGAATGATTTGAACCATGATGACCGAATTTCATCTTTTCTATCCTGCCTCCAATAACCTCACCAATTATCTGGTGTCCTAAACAAACACCAAAGACTGGTACCTTACCTATCACATTTTTCAGTTCTCCCTTGAGTTCACTGAATACTTTGTTACCTGGATCGCCGGGACCGTTTGACAGAAAGATTCCATCATAATCTTCATAGTTTTTTGGAAGATTGAAGATATTCACAACTTCAAGATCGCCTAGCTGTGAAACTTCCCTTAGGAGTGATGTCTTTGTCCCCATGTCAATAAAGAGAATGTTCTTATTACCTTTGCCCATAATATTATACGATTCTTCTGTTGAAAATTTTTTTATTAAATCCTCAGTATCCATTTCTGAGAAGTGATCTGGCATCCTATCTGTAGAGCTTATGATCCCCTTAAGATTACCAGAATCCCTTATTTTTTGGGTTAACTTTCTGGTATCAATACCATATATTCCTGGAACATGTTTCAATTTTAATAGATCATCCAGAATCTTAAAAGTACCGTTTCCTGGAATGATTCCATCCTTGACCACTATTCCACTTGCGCTTATCCCATCACTCTGGGCTACATCCTTCATATAGTCATAGTAAAACATTGAGGGGAAGTTGAAAACTATGATCTGACCTCCGTATGATGGATCAGTCATTATTTCATAATATCCTGTGAAAGATGTATTGAAGACCAGTTCACCTGTTGAATTGTCACATGAACCAAATGCCTTCCCCTCAAAGGACGAGCCATCCTCGAGAAGAAGGTATCTTCTCACTTCAGGCAACCTCCTTTATTCATGACGCGGACATATCCAGAGAAATCCCTGCAAAATTTGTTGTAGTTTCTCTGTTTCATTAGACCCTAAAAAGACTGATTATTCTTTCGTATAAAAATATTGGCACGACTGGATCAGGTATCGTTAATCAAACAGGGAAAAGATAATAATTGATTGTTACGATTGCAACCGATGAAATTCACCTATGCAAGTGGCAAGGTAGATTCTGGCACGGGAGAATTTGCATCGATCACCAGGTCAGGATTTGCCGGAAATCTGTCAATAAATATTTCAGGTAACTTCAATGCAATAATAAAAAGAAACACTGCCGGACTTGTAATTTACGATTCAAATGGGAGAGCAGGAATTATAAAAAGAAACCTTAACGTTGTTATTGGAAATGAAGAATATTTCGTCAAATTGAATGAACTTGGTTCAATTGTTTCAAAGAAAAATTCTGAAACAGTCATACGTGATTCTAATGTCAGTGTTCTTACAATCAGGAGAGAAGATAATGATGTTGTAGCAGAAATAAACGACAGTAAATACACTCTTCTGGCGATGATATATCTCGCACTAACAGGTTATTTTGAGAAAAGCATTCCAAAAATGCCCAGTCCATTTTCCAGAAGAAACGACGTTATTTCTAATGTAATGATTGTGGCAGCAATTCTAGTGTTTATTTTTCTTAACACGAAATATATAGGTGGTGTTTATGGAGGTCTTGCGCTAACAGTTCTGATCCTCATTGGTGCATTTATACTAAGAAGGATACCTCCCAGAATGAAAGGGAATCCGGAGTAATAGCATTGAAATTATTCTCCTAATTGGTAAGATCACAAAACCCTCTCTTATAGACCTTTTTTGTTATATTTAACTATTGAACTTTCTTTAGTTTTTCAAGCATTTGTATCCTCTTTGCAGGATGAGGATGATCACTAAAAATTGACTGCGAAAGTGATATTTTCATATGCTTCCATTCCTCTAAAAGTCTCCTGTGATCTTTCATTTCTCCCTGATCAAGCCCTGAAAACATCAGCATACTGCTTGTTGAACTTCCTGCACTTTTTCTAAGATGCTTTTTCTGGGGTGTTGAGGCTACAATTTTAGCGAGAGCAGTCTGTAGGTTTTCGGCTCCACCGGGTATTGTTTGGGCTGAATTTACATCGGCATATGACTCCCTCATCCTGTTAACCCCAAGGATCATGATATTGAATACAAAACTCACACCCATCATTACCAGTGCTATTATGAATATTGAACCGTTACCACCCTTTCTTCCTCCTCCAAATAACATGGAATATCCAAAGTAGAAGATTATGGTTGGTATCAAACCTATTGCCAGTAAGAGCGCAACATCATGATGCTTAAGATGCCCAATTTCGTGACCCATTACAGCTTCAACCTCATCTCTATTGAGAATGTTAAGGAGACCTCTTGTCACTGCCATTCTTCTTCCTGAAAGAAGGGAACCGTATGCAAATGCATTTGCTACTGGAGTTTCGGCAATGAAAAGTTCCGGAACCCTCTGGTTATTATAGCTGCATACCTGCTGTAAGGAAGCATACAGCCATGCGGTTGATGGATCCTGTGGATTTACCTTT
The DNA here is from genome assembly GCA_023489425.1 of Thermoplasmatota archaeon. The sequence goes on along the minus strand of JAMDCG010000002.1, from coordinate 21,877 downwards.
CTCAGATGATACATTCTTCCTATAATATATGGAGAAAGAAGATATTGAGCAATGTCCATTATGAGCACAATCACAAGTATTATTCCAAGAAATGAAAAAGAATACGATAGGTTAAAGAAATAATTTGCCACCACTGAAATTATAAGACCAGCAATAACTGCTATACCTATTCCTGCCAGTATTGTTGCCAATCGTATTCTAATACCAGTGCTATCCATACTCTGATATTAAAAATCAGCTTAAGAATATTTGTGGTAAAAATTTTAAAAGTATACAATTATTGAATTTCTCTGTTCTGCTCCATCTCCCTCTTTCTTTTCCTCTTTTCTTCCATGCCCACTCTGGCTATGCCAAATCCAAGTATAAGATAATAAAATGTGAGAAACCCAGTGAAAACATAGAAAATAAGGTTGCTTAAGGACGATGGAACATCAAAGGCAAAGGACCATATGAATACTAGGCTGAATGTATAAAAAACCATTGAAGCTGCGTAAATTACCCAGTGTTTTCTAAATGCTGTTATAATATTCCATTTTCCCTGGAAATTTAACCTCTTTCTTCTTGATCTTAATATAGATGTTGTCACTGGAACGAATATGAGAGAGTAAATAATCATCAGTATTGCTATATCCAGAATTGATGAAAGTCTGAAAAACAATCCAAAAATGAAGGGGATAATGGAAATAACTATGACATTAATTATTACAAATAACCATGCAGTGTTTTTTCTTGAAAGTAGCCTCACTATTATGTAGGTTGAAATGAGTGGAGCAATGAACGCAAAAATGCCCATTATGTATTCAAATGACTTATCCCAGAAACTTCTCGTTGTTGCGCATATCTTCAATACTCTTAATTTTTTGGAAATGAGATAACAGTAGGAGTTGATATAACTGACACGATTGCATAGAGATATATACAATGTTAGAATAGAAAAATAATGACGGAGAAATTATATTTCAACGATTCATATTTGAAGGAATGTGATGGCAGAATTAACAGGATTAATGATAAAGGGATTATTCCTGATCGAACAGTTTTCTATCCTTCAGGAGGAGGGCAGCCAGGAGATTCAGGAATTCTTACTGTAAATGGAAAAGAGTACAGGGTTGGTAACACCGTAAAAGAGGGAGAAGAGGTACTTCTTCTTATCGACGGTCCTTTTGATGATTTAAAGGAAGGAGATCACTTTCATGGAACCATAGACTGGGATAAAAGATACAGTTACATGAAGTTTCATACCTCTATTCATCTCATAGATGGAATTGTAAATAAAATGCCTGATTATGAAGGTCTGATCACCGGTAGTCAGATATATGAGGATAGGGCGAGAGTGGACTTTTCCATTGAGGATTTTTCTCAGGATATGGCCCAGGAAATAATAAACAGAGTTAATGGAGCCATAATGGAAAATCACGATATCAGGGTAAAATATATATCAGGGGAAGAAGCAGTGAAAATACCAAATATTTCAAGAACAGCACCAGGTAGAGAACTTATAAAGAACCTTTCTATTGTAAGGATCATTGAGATAGTCGGGATAGATGAACAGGCTGATGGGGGAACACACGTTTCGAATACCAGAGAGCTTGGCCAGATAAAATTGCAGAAGATAGAGAACAAGGGAAAAAAGAATAAGAGGTTATATTTTACACTGGTACCTTTTTAATACATAGTTAATTTTTTCTTTAAGTACGCCATTCTTAATCATGACAAGTTTAGAATGGGTTGACCAGGAACTGGAAAATTTGAAAAATGAGGGCAGATATGTGCCTATAAGAATTCTTGAAACTTCTCAGGGAGCTCACGTGAAGATTGAGGGAAAGGAAGTTCTCAATATGTGTTCCAATAATTATCTTGGACTCGCAAATAATCCAGAGGTAAAGAAAGCAGTTGTTGAAGCTATTGATGAATATGGGATAGGAGCAGGAGCTGTAAGATCCATAGCCGGGACTATGGAAATACACATGAAATTAGAGGAAAAAGTAGCATCCTTCAAGCACATGGAATCAGCGCTCGTATATCAGGGAGGGTTGCTTGCAAATCTTGGAACAATACCTGTTCTTGTGGGCAAGGAGGATGTGATTTTCAGTGAAGAATTAAATCATGCAAGTATAATTGATGGCATGAGGTTGAGTTCGGCAAAGAGATATGTGTACGATCACATGTCAGTTGAAAATCTTGAAAAAAACCTTAAAGAACATAGAAAGGAGGGAAAAAGATCACTAATAGTCACAGATGGTGTCTTCAGCATGGATGGGGATATAGCACCTGTGAAGGAGATACAGGAATTAAAGGATAAGTATGATACAATGTTCTATGTTGATGATGCCCACGGTGAAGGTGTACTTGGAAAGAATGGAAGAGGAATAGTTGATCACTTCGGTCTTCAGGGTAAGGTAGAAATTGAAATGGGTACTTTTTCCAAGGCTCTGGGTTCTATGGGGGGCTTTGTCGCAGGAAGTCAGAAATTAATAGATCTGCTTAAACAGAGGGCAAGACCATTTCTATTCAGCAGTGCGTTGAATCCAGGAGATACTGCAGGAGTTTTGAAGTCCATAGAAATAATGGAAAGAGATGATTCACTGGTCAAGAAACTGTGGGAAAACGCAAACTTCCTTCAGAAAGGATTTAGAGATGCGGGTTTCAGACTCACCTCCACAAAGACACCGATTACTCCTGTTGTCATAGGAGATGAGAAAAAGACTCTTGAACTCAGCAATTATCTATATAAAAATGAGGGAGTTTTTGCCTCACCAATTGTTTTTCCCACGGTCGCAAAGGGAGTTGCCAGGATACGTGTCATGCCTTCGGCTGTACATTCCAAAGATGACCTGAAGAGAACGCTAGAGGCTTTTGAGAACGGAGCGAAAGCCTTGAAGATTATGTAAATAATTTCAATATTTTTTAAATATAGCCAGTGAAGCGTCGTTTTGTTGACAAATTATAAAATATCTCCTTTTACTACTTGGAATAAGTGTGAATGAATGATAGGAGCAATTTTGTCCGGAGGATACGGCAAGAGATTGAAACCGATTACTGATGAGATTCCAAAAGTTTTAGTTGAAATAAAACCAAACTATACCATAATGGACAGACAGATACTGGATTTTAAATATCTTGGAATTGAAGATATTTACGTACTATCAGGACATCTTGGTGAAAAAATAGAGGATAGATATGGGAAAGTCCACGATGGAATAAGATTCCATTATCTAAAGGAAGAGAAACCTATGGGTACACTTTATTCCATAAGGAATCTCCTTGAAACTGTTGGTGATGAAGACGTAATGTTGAGGAATGGTGATACCATTACAGATATTAACTTCGAACACTTCAGAAAGTTCTCAAAAGAATCCGCTTTTGGAATGACAATGCTAGTGACAAGAATGAGAAGCCCTTACGGCATAGTGGAAATGAATGGAGACCAGGTTACTTCTTTCAGGGAAAAACCAGTTCTGGAACATTACATAAACTCTGGTCTTTATTATATTAAGAGTTCGATAAGGGAGATTTTTTTCAATGAATACAATGGAAAGGATGTTGAGATAACTGTATTTCCTGAAATAGCCAAGAGGAGACTCCTTGGAGCATACAAGGAGGATTCTTTGTGGATCGGGGTGGATAGTGAGAAAGAGCTTGAACAGGCAAGATCCGAATATAAGGGCAGGGAAGATACCAGCTTTGGATACAAGAAGGATATCTTTGAAAATGACAGATTGGGTATAACAGAATATCTTGTGAAAGATGATTATTCTGCAACCATAACACCAGAAGATGGAAATCTGCTAAGAATACTGAGTGGAAGTGGGATAATCAATGGCAGCCTGAAGGAGTCTTACACCCATGGCACCGTAATAAAAATTGAAAACCCAGTAACAGTAAAAGCCCAACAGACTACAAGATTGGAAGTGTTCTCAAACTAGCTGCTTCCACATTACATAAGCATCTGAGCCATCACTGTAATAATTTCTCAATATGGAGGTAACCATAAACCCATGTCTCTGGTAAAATTCTATTCCCCTCCTATTGTCTGTCCTCACTTCAAGCCTTACAGTTATAAAACCGTAAATCTGGCATGTCTGAATAAAGTTTTCAATGATTTCCCCACCAATACCCAGGCTTCGATATTTTTCTTCTGTTGCAAGCATAAGTATTCTTGCTTCACTTTGTGTCACCTTCTTTCCTGCGAGGAAACCAAATATTCTGTCCCTTACTGAGTATACAATAAACCCATCTGGCCAGCCCTGGTAAATTTCCATCATAAGGTCTCTGGAATACCTTTCCGACAGAGATTTCTGTGAAATCTCCATCGCTCTCTTAATCTCATATGGCTCTATTCTTCGGACCACATGTTCCTGTAGTTCCTCTCTCTGCATTTCTATGCTTGAATATGTATTGGTATTTAATAACCCTTTTTTAGAATTATTCCTCCCGAATAGCCTCATGATTTCCTCCATCAAATCTGAATGGCTTACCGTGTCCCGGAAATACTGTGGCTTCCTTTTCTTCACTCAGGGTCTGAATGGATGATAACGCTTTGTTATAATCGAGAGTAAAACCCCTGTTGACGGTTACTGTCTCACCGTTTTTCATTGCTGCATCACCAACAAAAAGTGCCTTGAGACTGGTGAAAAGATATGATGTGCTATCTGGTGTGTGCCCGTTTGATTTTATAACCTTTATTCCATCATATTTCAATTCCGAGACAGGCCTTACATCCTTTACAGGTTTTGATTTCATTACAGTTGCCACAAATCTGGACATTAAACTACTGGCAGGGGTCATCTTCTTCTGTCCCTTAACAACGTCTATTTCACCATCTGGCACATATATAACAGGATTAAAGGTTTCTTTTACCAGTGACAGCCCACCAATATGATCGGGATGATAATGGGTTATGAGTACTATATCTGGTTTTGTCTTCAGTGCATTATAATATTCCACAATCTTTTTTCCTGAGCCCTTGGTTCCAGCGTCAATGAGGAACCGTTTTCCATTGTAAGAAACGTCATAACAGTTTGCCATGGTTCCAGGGATAAGTGTGAATGAGTTCACGACTTCCATAATAATAAAATGTAATACCGTTAATTAAACTTGTAGGTATTATTTAATGTGACTACTGAAAAAGGAATTGATATCATCTCTGATATTGTTGCTTAACCTTGCATTTATGTAGGGCTCCAGCATTTGAACCCTTCCATCTAAAATTATTATCACTCCAATATCCTCTTCAGATCTTATTACCCTGCCCATTGTTTGCCTTATCTTAATAATTGCTGGAAATAGAAAAGCATACTGCCATCCTGACCCGAATAACAGATCGTAATATGAAGATAGAGCCCTCTGTTTTATTGTGGGTTTCGGGAATGGAATGCCTGCTATTATTTCAACTTCGAGAAGATTTCCTGGTAGATTTATTCCTTCGGATAATCTTCCACCCATAACACCAAACAATGGTCGATTTTCCTTTCTGTAAAGAGATATAAGATGTTGAAAATCACGCTGTGTCATGGATCTTGATTCTGACAGGTGGGGAAATTTTACCTTTGTTTCTATATACTGCATAGTATTAAATGAGGGGAAGAATACCATTGACTTCCGGTCAAGACCTGTTACGATATCACTTATCACCTTAACATATTTATCAGCCATCTCGGCTCCGAATTCTGAATATTTTGTTGTAAGATCATCCCTGTAGAGAACCAGTAGATTTGATGCAGGGAATATATTTTTAATGGATTTAAATTCAAAATTTACTATCCCAGTCATGTTGGTGTAAAGCCACACAGGATCAAGAGTTGCAGAGACGTGAATGGTGGAAGACCGGAACAGTGGTTCAAGAACAATTGATGGATCCAGACAGTATGCCTCAAGCTTTTCCTCTTCATCCCTTGAGACTATACATATGAATCTGTCATACTCAGCAAATCTGAGGAACTTCAGCTTCTCTCCAAGAATTTTAATGTGCGACATGGGAACCTTTCCAAGATTTTCCTTCTGATCTTCTATTTGAGATCCAAATGCTATGAGAGCATCAACCATGTATTCTATCTCGTCCGATTTTCGCTTCATGTAGATACTCATTTCCTCATATATATCCCTGAACATGATCCGCTTTTCCTTCTGTTTTTCAACCATTTCACGGGTCAATTCAATCATGGATACCCGTATCGCCTCCATGAAATCAGATACATGTACAGAAGGCTGAAGTTCTGGGTCTCCGAAGTCGACCGCCTCCTTCTCTGAGATGTTTACAGTATTCATGGATATTTCCAGTGAGTTCGATTCTCGTGCTATATCAGGAAGGTTATGAGCTTCATCAATTATTATAACAAGGTTTTCTCTCGAAGTTCTCCAGTTATAGATGGTTGTAATTGCCATATTTGAATTTACAAAATATGAGTAAGGCATTACAACAAGGTCTGCATCTCTCATTGCAAATTTTAGAGATTCATATGGACATATTTTCCTTGATCTTAGTGTTTCGAAAATGTCCTCTGGTGATTGGATATTTTCAAGAATATATTCCCTAGTTTCATCTGAAGAGATACCACTGTTGTAATAGTAGCATCCGCCCTCTTTCCTTTCCTTGGTTCTCTTCTTTCTTGATGAACACATTTTCGATAAAGATTCTGTTGTGAAGTCTGATTCTTTTTCAAGTTCCATGTAAAGCGGGCACATATTTACCCTTCCCTGCATTGCAATTGCTCTGAAATCCATTGCTTTGGAAAGAATCTTAAGTTCTTTCAGAATCTGTTCTTGCTGAGAATTTGTCCTCGTAAGGTAAAGTACCTTTTTACCTGTTTTCTTTGCGTATATAATTGAGGAAATAATTGATATTATTGTTTTTCCTGACCCTGTTGGAGATTCGATTATGGGTACAACCTGTTTCAACAGGCATTCAACAGCGAAATTTATTGCATCAATCTGATATGGTTTAAGGCTGATAGATCCATAACTGGATTTTGCGAAACTTTCACCATTAGATTCATTCACTCAAGCTTTCGCTTCCTTTCTTCTATTTCGTTAATATCTACACTGAATCTTGATGCTTCATCCAGTATTTTCTTGGCTTCTTCTTTTCTGCCAAGTTCAACCAGTGTATCAGATTTTAAAAGGTAGTAACTTCCGTTTTCTGGCGATATTTCGATTGCCTTTTCAATATCTTTTAACGCTTCCTCAAATCTTCCCATTTCCATCAGTGTTTCGTATCTCTTGTAAACAAAGATTTGATCCATGCTATTTAGCCTTATAGCTTCAGAGTAATCTTTTAATGCTTCTTCCTTCTTTCCAATTTTGAAAAGAGCATTTCCTCTGTTGTAAAAGAAATCGGGAATATCTGATTCAAGTTCTATGGCCTTGTTAAACTCTTCAACGGCTTCCTTTGCCATTCCTGAATCTTCCAATGCTGCTCCAAGTGCATTATGATAGTCAGCGTTTTCAGGTATAATTGATATGGCGTTCCTGTAGTCCTTAACTGCCTGCTCATACATTCTCATTGAATAATAAGCAAGACCTCTGTTGAAGTGGTAATCTGGATCGTTGGACAGTATCTTTATGGCCTTGGTGAACTCCTTTATTGCATCAGGATATTTCTTGAGGTTGAAGAATGCAATTCCTCTCTCGTTATAATCATCTGCAATTTCATCTCTATCCCTCAGTTCATCCGGGTTTTTTATTTCTTCTGGCACAGTTCAACAATTCAGAATAATACTTTAATCTAATGTTTTATTTTTCTCTATTAACTTGTTTCATTATAGCCTTCTCTGTTTTTCTTCTTTCATTATCCTTAGGTAAGTACTCCATTTATTTCGGATTATGGGAGTAAGGTCTCTGCCTTCCCTGATAGATGTTTTAAGGAACTGAATGGTTTTTGGATCGGATGGATATCCTGAACCAACGTCACCATAAGTTCTTGTTATTTCCCTAATTTCCCTGTCCCTTATGACCTTGGCTATAATTGAGGCTGCCGATACCACAGGAAATAGCACGTCTCCCTTATGCTTGCATATTACATTTATACCCGTTGCGCTGGTTAGTTTCATGGACAATCTTTGCTCGTTAACATCAAATGCATCAACGTAAATCCTATTTCTTCCATATTCTTTAATCAGGTCTATGGAAACTTTTTCCTCTATTTCGTTGAGTGTCATTATATTCATCATTTCGTTTATTTCAGATGGGTTTACTATTCTAAAGTTAACGCTTAATGCTCTTTCTTTGATCTTTACGAATAAATTCTCTCTCGAATTAGGAGAAAGAGTCTTTGAGTCCCTGGCACCAATTACTGACATTGTTTCCTCATCAGAACAGACTATTGCCATGACCATGGGACCTATAACTGGTCCTCTTCCTGCCTCATCAATACCACAGCATATCTCGGGCATAAGTAAAGTGTCATTAATTCAATGATTATAAAGGGAAAGCTTTAGGCTTTTATGGTTAAAAGAAATCACATGCCATGGTTGATGCTGATTCAACAGAAAAATTCAAAAAATACATGAACGCAGAAAAAAACAGGATAAATGATGCCCTTGAAGAGTATTTTCAATTTGTCCTGAATGATGTGAAAGATAAAGAAATGATCAAAATAGTAAGGGAACTCAGAAACTACACAATGAATGGGGGCAAGAGAGTCAGGCCAATATTGATAGCTACTGCCTACAGAATGTTTGGTGGAAAAGGGGATGAAATATACAAAGCGGCGATCAGCATTGAGCTTTCCCAATCATTCTTTCTGATTCATGACGATATAATGGACAGAAGTGATTTGAGAAGGGGCTTCAAGAGTTTTCACAGGAAGGTTGAGGAAATGCTTGGAGATATAAAAGATAAGGAACATATGGCTGAATCACTGGCCATTGTTGCAGGAGATCTCGCAGTGGACTATTCCTTTGATGCATTAAACAGAAGTGACTTTCCTCTGGACATTAAGTACAGAGCAATGGGTGAACTTATAGAAATAATAAAAACTACCGGATATGGTGAAGGACTTGACATGTTTTCGAGTGCAGGAGTGAAACTGAAGATGAATGACCTCATAAGGCTTCACCTCAGAAAAACGGCAAAATACACCCTTGAAGGACCACTTTTACTGGGCTCATACCTTGCAGGTAAAAGTGAGAATTTGAATGCGCTTAAGGCCTATGGTAATCTGGTTGGACTGGCATTTCAGCTCCATGATGATGTAATTGGCCTATTCGGAACACAGGAGGAAATTGGAAAACCACCTAAAAGTGATGTAAATGAAGGAAAACAGACCCTACTGATGATAAAGGCAATAGAGAAATCCCATGAAAATGACCGCAATTTCATAAATGGTTGCCTGAACTCTGGAGATATAAGCGATGAGGATTTTGAAAGATTGAAGAATATTGTGAAACAAACTACATCATTCGATTACTCAAGATGGCTGATCGATAGATTTATAGAAGCGGGAAAAAGATATGCAGATAGAATAGATGGAAATCAGGAACAGAAAGACTTCCTTAAGTGGTTTGCAGATTACCTAGTTTCCAGAAAATACTAGGAAATACTATTATTAGAATTGCAGAAATACTTCCATAAGATATCTCAGTTTAAAAAAAGGAAAATCCTTTAGTAATCAATTGATATGATAAATTGGTAACTATGTCAAGAATAGTATTACATGAAAAAGATAGACCCTATGTGATAAAGGCTGGAGATCAGGAACTACATATATGTGCTTGTGGGTTGTCGGGAAATAAGCCTTATTGTGATGGTTCTCACAAGAAAACACTGGACGAAAAAGAAGGAGTTTTCATGTATGACCATGAAGGAAACAGGACAAAGGTAGAATCCTTCTATCCAAAACAGTAAATTTTTTCCCAGACTTTTTAAAAAATAAATTTCTTTTAAAATAGTTTATTTTTTTAGAGAATTAAATATTAATGTTTCAATAGTGACTGGCTCGGAATATATTTCCAGTTATTTCTGGTAATCTTCGTTGAGTTTTTAAATAAAGTAAGTTAGGAGATTATTTTAATTCCTCATTATATTTAGGTCCGAACTTTTTATACATTTCTCTCATAGTATCACTGTCAAGATGGGTATATATTTCAGTGGTACTTATGCTGGAATGCCCAAGAAGTGTCTGAATGAATCTTATATCACCTCCGTTTTTAAGAATATTTGTTGCAAAAGTATGCCTCAGTGTGTGAGGTGTTACTTTTCTTGTGATACCTGCTTCCTTAGCAATAGTCCTTATTATCTTCTCTATTGTTGAAGTATGGAACATACTGCCCTTGTTGCTTGTGAAGAAATAGGGAGAATTAACCTTTCTTTCCAATTTTGATTTATAATATGACTTCAAAGATTCCATTACCTTATCAGAAACCAGTGCAATCCTTTCCTTATCTCCCTTTCCACCGTGAATCATTATTTTTCCTGTGTCAAACTCTACATCTTCACTTTTCAGATTGCACAGTTCACTGACCCTCAGACCTGAATTTAAAAGTAAATTTACTATGTTATAATCCCTGGGGTTTTTACTGCTTGCCCTTAGAAGACGTGATGATTCATTTTCGCTTAGATAAACTGGCATTTTTCTGGATCTCTTGGGTGGCGTCAGATTCTTTGGAATTTTAATATCCTTCACCTTCATTGCATACTTTAGTGCCTGAACTGCCAGATACTGGCTATTTTTTGAATAATTTCTCTCCGTCGCCAGATAGAATTTGTACTTTTCTATATCACTGGAATCACATTGTTCAAGAGGTTTTTTAATAAATTCTAAAAAGACTTCTAGAAGAAATGAGTACTGCTTAACAGTTCTTGGACTTCTTCTTTCAGATATCATTATGTTCCTGATTTGGTTCACTGTGTCTTGGGCCCTCTGATCTGATATCATAGAAACATTATGTTATCTGAGGAATAAAAGATTATCCTATACGAGAGATTAGAAACATTTACATTTGAAATAATAAAATGTTGAATTTTATCTACAGAAGTGCTTTTAGTGCCCTGTCCAGCTGTGGATCCTTGCCTGAAGCAAATTCTTCTGGAGAAACTTCAACCTCTATTGTTGGATCTGTTCCGTAATTTTCAACACCCATACCCACATCAATAAAGCTGAATGCATATTCCGGTTGAGTGACAACGGTTCCATCTATGAGTCTTGTCATTGGGTTAATACCAATAACGCCTCCCCATGTTCTGGTACCCACGAGTTCTCCAAGCTTCATCAACTTGAATGCGTGGCTGAATATATCGCCATCAGATCCTGCATACTCATTGGTTACGCAAACCATCTTACCCCTGATGCTGTAGCTTGGATATGGTTCTGGTTCACCAAATCTTGAGATATCTTTCCCGAGGAATTTTCTTCCTAGTTTATCAAGAATAAGCTGTGAAACATGTCCACCTCCGTTATACCTGACATCTACCACCAAATTCTCGTAAGTTGTCTCTTCTGAGAATAATCTATAAAATTCTGTAAAGCCTGCTGGACCCATATCTGGAATATGTATGTACCCAGCCTTACCCCTACTCTTCTCATGAACATATCTCCTCTTGCTTTCAACCCAGTCCCGGTAAATTAAATTTCTATGGTTACTTAGGAGTTTTATCTCATATTCACTTTCCTTCTTGTCCTTACCTGAAACCACAATATTAACAGTATCCTCTTTTTTATTTAGAAGTGCCTCAAACACGCCGTAATCAAGATTAATATCCATTCCGTCAATTCTTTTTATAAGATCTCCCTCATGAATTTCAAGCCCTGTTGTTAGTAATGGTGACTTTTCACCTTCATTTGATGGATCACCGCAGTATATCTTACGTATATACGCTCCCTTTTCAGTTTCTTCTGTGAATGCACCCAGTCTGGCTGATGGGTAATAGTCTACATTTGTAAGATCTCCACCTATCTCATAGGAATGGGATGTCCCAAGTTCTCCCTGCATCTTCTTAAGAATATCAGATAATTCCGCTCTTGTATTTATCATTGAAATAAGGCCTTCATACTTTTGCTTCACCTTTCCCCATCTGGATAATTTTTCACTGCTCCAGTAACCTTCCCTCATAAGCTTCCAGGTTTCATTAAACATCTGTCTGAACTCTTCCATACGATCTTTTCTGATTGTCAGCCCTGACAGATCTAACTTTCCTTTTTCAAGGTCCTTTTGATTTTCAGCCGTCGAGTCAGAGTTTATGGTGAAATAGTCACCGTTTCGTCCAATGAGAATCTTCTTTCTGTCCTCGGATAGACTGAAGCTGTTGATACCATCAATGACCATTCTCTCTTCCCGCTTCGTGAAATCATAACATAGTAAGGTTGATTTCTTTTTATTTTGACCTCCTAAACTATAGTGCCTAGTTGAACCTTCAATTTTAGATCTTGTGTAGAAAACGACTGAATTTCCAGACTTCAGCTCCACATAATTATCTGGTTCAATGGGGAAGGCCTGAGATTTTATCTTAAGGTTTTCAAGGTCATATGGCAGTTCCTCGTCCTCCTTGGAGAATTTTGGAGGCATTCCAAGAAATGGATTTTTGCCTCCCTTCTTTATTGCAATTGAGTATGGTTTGAATACTGTCATGAAACCAAGGTCAAATATAAGATTATCATAGGTTGGGTCGAGAGCTCTGTTCGTGAGGTAGTTGAGAAATGCTCCTGAACTGTCAAAAGACGGAGAAAAATCATATGCAGATTTTGATGTTGCCTCGTATATCTTCTTTTCCTCTATGTTATAGATCCTAATTTGTGAACGATTTGAAGAAAGTCCAAATGAATATGCTACAAGTTTGGAATCATTGCTAATGTCAAAGTCGTTCAGCCTTCCTCCTGGACTCTTATCAATAAGGGTTTTTGAGCCTGACTTCAGATCAATGATGTAAAGTTCATGTCTGTTATTAGATATTATAACATTCTCTGATCCTTTTATTGCTCTCATATTCATAATAATTCCAATATCCATTGGAATTGACTTTTCTTCCTTCCCATTCCTTCTGTATATTACTACACCATCTTCTCCGTCTATCTCCTGTACGGCTGCAAACCTTTCGCCATCTAGCCTATCTATGTTTCTGATCCTTCCATGAAAAGTTGAGTTTAGAGTTACGGGAGCATTCATATATTTGCCCTTCAGAATACCTCTTCCCCGTGATACTATAGAAACATTTTCTTCATCGAAGAGGTGTATCCTTTCTATATTCTCGGCCACAGTGTTAAACTCGTAATTTTTAGCGGTGAATTTAGAATCGATCTTTATTTTTATTTTTCTAGATTTTCCTTCTTTTATATCGAATAAGTAAAGTTCACCTGCAATAGTAAATACGAGGTTATTTCCATTACCATTCATAGGTCTAACGTCGTGTTCCTTGAAATCTGTAAGCTTCTCTATTTTCCTAACTGAGAAATCGTAGGCATATACATTTGCAGTTCCGTCTCTGTCAGTTACAAAGTATAATTTTGATCCTATTACTACTGGAGAGTGGATATTTGTCTCAATTTCAAGTAGTTTCTCAAATTTTTTGCTCTCCTTAAATTTGAACCAAACCTTACCCCTAGTTCCTCCCCTGTAGTTTTTCCAGTATGGTACCTCCATTGTATTTCTTCCCAGAAGTATACCTTTATCAGAAAACTGGATTGTGTTGCCGTAGCCGTATTCTGTCTTTTCCATTTTTCTTGTTTTTAGATTTATAGAGTAGAACTCAGTTAGTCCTCTCGTAGGTTCGTATATATCAGAGTATATCATGATACTGGTAGAATTTATCCATCCTGCAATTCCTGTTGCAGGTGATCCTATATGAGTCAGCTGAATCAGTGAACCACCCTCAGAGTCACATACAAAAATTTCATTTACTCCATTATGTACTCCTCTCATGAGTCGAAAAGCTATGTGGGTGCCGTCTTCTGAGAATTTTGGACTGCTGATAACCCCAAGACCAGAAACGATTCTTTTTGAATTATGCCCGTCTATATCACTTATAAACAGATCATCTTCAGAAACGAAACAAATCTTATCTTCATGGATATCTGGTTGTAGAATGTAATTTCCCATATGGCATAAGAATGAACTGTTATTTTAACTTGTACCACGTTTATAATATCCCATAAATATATTGATTTCAAAAACCAAAGTATGAGAAATGTTTCGATATGGTATTTAAAATACTTTCAAAACTTATAATTGAGTTTAACATCTAGAAATATGAGAAAAGAAGAGTTTTATGATCAGATAGAAGTTGCAAATAAAAAATACAGTATTGTATCACTGAAAAAGCTTAAGAAGGAAGTGCCAAATATAGACAGGGTTCCTATGAGCATAAGGATCATCATGGAAGCAATGGTGAGAAATTTTGACGGAGAATCCATAAGGGAGGAGGATCTAAAGAATATATTTTCAAGGACCCCATCAAATCCCGGTGACTTTGAAATCCCCTTCACAGTAGCAAGGGTTTTAATGCAGGATTTTACTGGGGTTCCTGCAGTTGTAGATCTGGCTTCAATGAGAGAGGCTTTCAGAAAACTGGGAGAAGATCCAGAGAAGATAGAGCCAATTGTTCCTGTGGATCTAGTAATAGATCACTCTGTACAGGTAGACTATTATGGTACAGAAGACGCCCTCAGGAAGAATTCACAAAAGGAATTTGAAAGAAATAAGGAGAGATACAGGTTTTTGAAGTGGGCACAGAAATCCATGAAAAATTTGAGGATAGTTCCACCATCTACAGGTATAGTGCATCAGGTGAATCTGGAGTTTCTTGGAAAGGTTGTGCAGGTATCAGAGAAAGATGGAAAAAGGACTGCCTACTTTGATTCCCTGGTAGGAACAGATTCACACACCACAATGATCAATGGTCTTGGAATCCTTGGATGGGGGGTTGGTGGTATTGAGGCAGAAGCAGCTATGCTGGGCCAGCCAGTAACATTTCTCTCACCAAAAGTAGTGGGCGTTAATCTTCACGGTAAGCCAAAGGAGGGAGTAACTGCAACAGATGTGGTATTGACACTGACTGAGTTGCTGAGAAGAAGCAATGTCGTTGGAAAGTTTGTAGAGTTTTATGGAGAAGGCGTCAAACATCTTGCACTTCCTGACAGGGCAACCCTGTCTAACATGTGTCCAGAGTATGGTGCAACCTGTGCTTTGTTTCCAGTGGATGATGAAACAATCTCATATCTTGAACTGACAGGAAGAGAAAAGGAACACATAGAACTTGTCAGGGAGTACATGAAAGCACAGGGAATGTATGGTGTGCAAAATAATATTCAGTATTCAGAAGTAATTGATCTTGATCTTGAACAGATAGAAAGCACCATTGCAGGACCAAAACTACCACAGCAGATGGTGAAGCTTGAGAATTCTGAAACATCCTTCCTTAAGTTCCTTGAGTCTTCAGGAGAATCACATAAGGATAGTAAGAACGGGCAGGTTCAGGTGTCTTTGAAGACTGCATCTGTAAAGCTTAAGGGAAAAAATGTGGATCTAACAGATGGTGACGTAGTGATTGCCGCCATCACAAGCTGCACAAACACTTCTAATCCAAGAGTGATGGTAGGAGCCGGACTTCTGGCAAAGAAGGCCGTTGACCTCGGGCTTACTGTTAACCCAAAGGTTAAGACGAGTTTGGCACCGGGATCAAGGGTCGTATCCCAGTATCTTGAGAAGAGTGGATTACAACAATATCTTAACAAACTTGGATTTGATCTGGTTGGATTTGGATGTACAACCTGCATAGGAAACAGTGGACCCCTTGAAAAAACCATTGAAGATGCAATCGTTAATAATGATCTTTATACAGTCTCAGTACTTTCAGGCAATCGAAACTTTGAAGCAAGAATACACAGAAATGTGAAGGCAAATTATCTTATGTCACCACCACTGGTAGTTGCCTTTGCACTTGCAGGAACAATTAATATAAACCTGAGAAAAGAGCCTATTGGAAAGGATAAGAATGGAAATGACGTATTTCTGAAGGATATATGGCCATCAGACCAGGAGATTAACACCGTTATTTCCAGTGTTCTTAAGGAAGATCTTTATCAAAAAAACTATTCAAATGTCTATGGATTTAGTGAATTATGGAATGAAATGGATGCTCCGGAGGGTGATCTTTATAAATGGGATAATAAAAGTACTTATATCAAGAACCCCCCATTTTTTGAAAACTTTTCATCGAAGTTGCCTAATTATGTCAGAGATATAAAAGGACTGAAATGCCTTGCTGTTTTCGGAGATTCAGTAACGACTGACCACATATCTCCTGCTGGTTCCATATCTAAGGCCAGTCCAGCCGGTAAGTACCTTATTGATAATGGTGTTAAACCTGAAGATTTCAACTCCTTTGGTTCAAGAAGAGGAAACCATGAGGTAATGATGCGTGGAACTTTTGGAAACAACAGAATTTCCAATAAGATGGCATCACAGGTTGGCCCATACACAAAGAAGGAAACTGCAAGTGAGGATGTGTGGATATTCGATGCTTCAATGGATTATATTAAGGATGGAAACTGTTCAATTGTATTCGCAGGAAAGGAATATGGAACTGGTTCCTCAAGAGACTGGGCGGCCAAAGGACCTTATCTTCTTGGCGTGAAGGCTGTTGTCGCCGAAAGCTACGAAAGAATTCATAGAAGCAACCTTGTGGGGATGGGAGTTCTTCCACTTCAATTCAAAGGAAAGGATAATTTTGAATCATTGAACATAGATCCATTTTCAAACTTTGATCTAAAATTGCCAGAAAAACTTTCCCCACATGCTTCTGCAACACTGAGTTTCAAGAAGAAAGATGGAAAAGATGGAAAAATTGAGGTTGAAATAAGACTTGACACTCCAGTGGAAGTGAAATATTTCAATAACGGAGGAATCCTTCAGAATGTTATGAGGAAACTTCTATAAATTTTTTTTAATAGCAATCTGAAAGAAATACTGCCAAAATTAAAGTTTTTAAAAAATTAAGGTTTGTAAATTTGTTTATTCCCTGTATATGTTGAAATCAAGCTCAGGTGTAGCATTTTTTGCAATATCGTTAAGTTTTGGTTCTATCTCCTGTAATTTCTCTTCTTCCACAGGAATGTATTTCATCTTTCCCTTAGACATCATGTATGATCCAGGGCATAGGACTCCTTCCTTGACAATAATTGCATCTGCATTAAGTGTCAGAATTCCAGCCATTGCCCTTTCTTTTCCCTGGAACGGTGACCCGAAGCCCGGGTTCTCATAGAACTTCTTCTGTTTTGTTTCAGTGTCTATCTCCACAATTGTATTACCATACTCTAGAGGAGTAAGCACATCTTCTTCGTCTACTACTGCTATAACCTTCATAAATGTCCATGCCAAATTCGTTTATTAACTTTATTAATCATTCCCTTATCACCATAATGTGCGTACTCTTTACATTCTGTCACACGATCTGCGGCTAGAGGATAACAAGATTCTTCAAGACGCAAATAAGAAAGATGACATAATTTTCCCAATTTTTTTGAAGGATTCAAAGCTTGAGAAACTTAGTGGTGCGAGTCTTTGGTGGGTAAAAAGCAGTCTCACTAACCTGGCCAATAAAATCGGAATAGAAAGAATACCCATTGTTGAAAGCTCTGGAAGCTATATTCCTGTTTTAAAAGAAATTATTAACGTGAATAAAATTGAAAGAATAGTTTCCCAAAAAATTCCATTCCCAAGGGTGAAATATGCTTTTAATGAAATCAATGACTATTTCTTAAGCAGAGGGATAGAAAATAAAATGTATGAACCTAACAACCTTCTATCAGACGAAATGATTTCAACTATTAAGATTAATTTTGGAAATTTCGGGCAATTCTTCAAAACAACAAATGAAATGAGATTTGATTATGGTGAAGAGGACTCCACAGACTTACCGGAGTTTCACGAGACTGAAGGAACAAATGGGAAAATAGAATTTTCATCATGGGAAAGAAATTTGGCAAAATATTGGGACACCTCAGAAAGTGCGGCAAACCTGACTTTAAAGAATTGGTTAGAGGGCAATCGGGAAAAGAAGAATACCGAACTCTCCCCATATATAAGGCATGGGCAGATCAATGTAAAGAGATTATGGAAAAAACTTTCAGGTAAGGAAAGTGAAGGAGTTGATAAAATTAGAAGAAATCTTTTATGGAGAGAGTTCTTCTATTGTTCCTATGCCAGAAGGCAATACAGCAATATACTGTCCATAAATGAGAAGATGGAAAATTTTCCGTGGTCAGGACATTGGGATAGGCTGATCAACTGGAAAGAGGGAAAAACTGGTTTTCCCATAATTGATGGCAGCATGAGAAAATTGTGGGAAACAGGCTGGATTGATAATAGGAAAAGGCTTTTAGTATCTGATTTCCTGACAAAATTGTACCTTATAAAATGGACTTACGGTGCTGAATGGTTCATGGATACTCTTGTGGATGCCGATGAGGCAAACAATTATTCATCATGGCAATGGGTCAGTGGCTGCTCTGACTTTTCATGGCCATTCTTTAGGATATTCAATCCCTTAAAGAATAGCATTGAAATTGATCCCAATGGAGAATTTATAAAGAAATGGGTTAAAGAACTAGATGCTTGCCCTGTTGAATTTATTCATGATCCAGAAAACAGTGACGAAAAGCAATGTAAGAAATACAGAAGATCTGAAATAAAATACAGAGAAATGCGAAAGGAATCACTTTCGATATATAGGGAATTCAAAAGAACTGAAAAATTGCAAGTGGATAAAAATTAGTAGGTACAGTTTAGTAGTAATCCTTCAGGTTTACACCATATTTTGGTATCTCAATACCTGATCCATTTTCTACGTGACCGATCTCTCTTATGGATAAGCGATTTCTGAGTGTACTTACAAAATCATGTTTACTCTCGGCATCGATAACCACCACGTAACCAGTTCCCATGTTAAATATCTCATACATTTCAGAATATGATAAATTTCCAAGATCCATTAACGTGGAAAAAACGGGTTGTGGTTCAACAGGGTCATCTATTACATATTTCATATCTTTCATTCTCACAAGATTCTTAAAGCCACCCCCAGTAATGTTCGCCATGCCTTTAATATCGACAAGGTTAATTATATCTAGAATTTCCCTCACGTAAATTCTGGTGGGTTCCAGTAAAACGTCTGATACCTTCTTATTGTATCCTGGAAATGTTTCGTCCATTGTTAGTCCCTGTTCTTTTATGATTTTTCTAACTGTGGTAAATCCGTTTGAATGAATGCCACTGCTCTGTAAACTGTAAACAAGATCCCCTTCTTTGATTGTTTCTCCTGTGGTTATCTGGTTTTTTTGAGCTATCCCAATCACCGATCCTGAAACGTCAATTTCTCTTACAAGATCGGGAATGAGGGCAGTTTCACCACCTACAATAGAGATGTTGGCCATTTGTGCACCCACATTCAGGCCGACACCAATTTCCTTTGCAATGTTTATATCTGTGTCCCTAAGAGATACGTAATCTACCATTGCGATGGGTTCTGCCCCAATTGTTATTGTATCATTAACATTCATTGCGACACAATCTATTCCTATACCTTCCCACTTATTTGCTTCTGCAGCTAACAAAACCTTGGTTCCAACACCATCTGTATTAAAAGCCAGTGCAATATTTCCAAGATCAATCAGAGAGGTAAATCCTCCACTTGGACCCATTACCTTGAAATCATCCCTTCTGTATTTTAGTTGCCTAACCAGAGTGCTGACGAATTCCCCTATACCCTTTCTGTCTAAAACCTTGTCAGAGGATCCTTTCATGTTCCCTTATTACATTATGAGTTAAAAATATATCAACAATCTTTTATAGTTTTCGTAAACAAAACTTCAAAAGAACTTGTGTTTTAGATTTTTTGATTCAAACAAGAAATTCATGGATAATCCTATTGGCGGCAAACTTCCACTAAAAATAAATTCTAGATTCTCAAGAATTCATTCAATCTTCAGTAACTTTTTGTCTAAAATTAATATAGCTCACAAACGTTAAATAACATTCTAATAATATGGGTTTAGGTGATTAGGTGGTAAAACTCGAAGATCTGGATTACAAACCAAAACCAATAGATGAAAATTTTGCTGAAGACACGGAGAACTATCCTGTAACAGGTAAGCATCATGACCATGATGTTAGGGCAGAGGGCAAACAGAGGACCGATGCAGATGGAAAACCATATCCCACAAAGAATGGAATACATGGCACTAAGGTTGCAATTGACTGGGAAACATGTATAGCCGATGGGGCCTGCATGGATGTCTGCCCAGTCAGTTTATATGAGTGGGAACTGAACCCTGGACAGATGGGTACTGGTAATGATAAGGACATAAAGGGAGACAAGCAGCTTTATGAAAAATACAGAACAGATAAATGCGACCCAGTAAGAGAAAATGAATGCATATTCTGTATGGCCTGTGAAAGTGTTTGCCCAACAAGAGCAATTAAAATAACCCCATAATTTTTTTATTATTTTTAAGATAGCTTAGCTCCGTGGTGTAGTGGCCAAGCATACCGGACTTTGGATCCGATGACGGCAGTTCGAATCTGCCCGGGGCTATCGAGGTTGATATGATAAGAATTGTTGGTAGACAAAGCAGATCGGAGAAACTGGAACAGTCCTGTTCCGTTGGAGAGGTAATGGAGAGGCTTGGCATCTCAGATGAAAGATTTGTGTATCTCCTCAACGGGACACCGGTAACCAGAGATGTTATTGTATCTCCGGATCAGGATCTACTTTTTCTCGAGATTTTTTCTGGAGGATAGATCAGGCGGCTCCTGAACTGAGATAAAATCATGGTAGACCATAGATGATAAGACCTTCTCCCTGGACGTATAAATCCTGATTTTTTCTTTCAGAAAATTGAGGTTGTGACCAAAGTTTATGTTTTTTAGCTGACTTTTGAGAATGATCTTGAAGTCAGTTTCATCCCTTTTCAACTCCACATATATCCTATCATTTTTCACATACGGCCCTCTTAAAACCAATGGGTCGCTTTTGTATTTCTCATAAAATTTCACTGCATTAGGATTATCTGCAGGAGGTCCCACGTGAATTTTTACTCCTGGCAATGAACCCGTCTGAAGTTCTAGAAGTACCTGTATTGTCTTTTCGTTAGCTGAACTAAATGTATTCATCAATGTAAAATCCTCTCGCTGAGCAAAACTTGCGAGGTTTCTCTTCATTAGCTCTATTTGTGGATAGAGAATATCATCAATTAAGTCTGGCCTTTTTAATTCCAGTAAAAGAAGATATGTTTTTCTATCCAGAATTTCTCTTTCTATATTGCTGACATTTTCTAGATCTATGAAATCTGGCTCAGGGTTTTCCAGATAAAGTGAAGAGGCAATTCTAAGAATAGAAAGTGATTTCTTACTCACTGCCGATGCCGCATTCCTCTTACTATCAACTGGATCCATAAGTATTACAGGTGAATCAAATTCTGATAATTTAGGACCGATTACCAGTTGACCTCTTGATTCTCTTACAAACCGGAGAAAGTTTTCAAACGTCTTATGATAGTAGATACATAATTCTGAAACATATCCCGAAAATCCTTCTGTTCTTAGTTCAGAACCATATACACCAATCCTTTTGAGAAATAGTTTTAAAATGATTGCCTGATCCCGTTCTTCGTCATTCATGACGGAGTTTAAGAATTCTGTATGAAGTGGAGTTCTATCAACCGATGACCTTGTTCTTTCACCGATTTTCATCCTGTAGCACGGCACTATATCTACTTTTATGTTATCCACAAACCCTGATACATATGGATGCTCAGCATATTTTGCCACTCCATCACCTATCACCTTAAATCCAATATCAAGACCGTAACTTTCTAGCTGCTTTTTATCATATTCACTTGAGAACTGTATGAATATGTCAATATCACTCTTCTTAAGTGATGTGCCCCTTG
>JAMDCG010000006.1 GCA_023489425.1 Thermoplasmatota archaeon | reverse complement strand
ACAATCCTGACAAGTACTTCTACCACGTCACCGCCTTCTTCCTTGACAACGTGCTCAGCAATCTTGTTTGAAAGAACGTTGTATAATTTTCCTACGTGAGTTACTGGGTTCTTTCCTGCTGCTGCTTCCATGCTCATTGGCTTGTAAGGAGTTATGATTCCGTTTACCCTGTTTCCCCTTCCGACAGATCCGTCATCTCCATTCTCCTGGGAAAGACCAGTTACTGTTAGATAATGGCTTGTGATCTTATCTCCATCTTTGTCTGCTGTGTTTATAAATATATTGACATCCTCGTTTGATATCTTGCTCGCGTTATCCTCAACTAGCTGCTGGAACTGTTCTTTTATGGCGAAGTATTCGTTGCTGTCCTTGACATACTTATCAACGTATGCAGCCGCTACTGTCAGGTTGATTGTCTTATCCTGTCTATAACCCATTACCTTAATATCATAACCAATAGCTGGTAACTTCTTCTTCATTTCTCCGTTAATGAATTTCTCTGTTCCCTTTACAAGCTTTTCCGTGTCTGTAAATGGTGCAAAACCTACACCAAATGAAGTGTCGTTGGCCCTGTGTTTTGTTGTATCATAAACATCTCTCAGATCAACTGAACCGTGCCCTATTCTGGAATCTATCATGATATCACTATCCATGTCCAGATGCTTGAAATTGCTTTGCAGATATTCCTTTGCAGCCTTAATTGCAACTGCTTTAACTGGAATTCTCTCACCATCAACTGTTGTTGTTGCTCTTCCGCTCAGCAGAATGTATACAGGATCAAGAACTACTCCACCACCGAATTTAGGTGCTGACTGTCCTCCCACGAGTTCCACCTGATCGGTGTTGTGATGCAGAATTTTTCCAAAGTGCTTTATGTAATATTTACTCAATTCTCTGCTTACTGACTCTGCTATTCCGTCTGATACGCTATCTGGATGACCAAGGCCTTTTCTTTCTACTAGTTCCACGCCTCTGAGGTGTGTTGGAACCTGGTTGATTGCTTCAACTGAAATATTTCTAACCATTTGTTTACCTAAACCGCTAAGATTTCTTTTTTATAAAATCTTTTGTCAACTTTAAAAATAAATTACAGAAACATATTTACCATTACTACCAGTAATATAGTTGCTATAATATTACACAATTCTCATCGTTTCACCAATAGTTAGAGACTGTTGATCGTACGATTATTCATTATATTATTCGCGCTAACTTTAAATTCACAAAATGAACACAGCATCATTTTGATGTTGAAATTCTTAAAGCATATTAAAAATGAAGTGCTTAGAGATCATGAATGTGCTTGCATCCCTGACGGATAAATCAGGATCAGATGAGTTTCTAAAGGCGATAAATGGAAAGATAGAGAAAATATATGCGTCAGATGGTACCAGAAAATACCTTGAAGAACACGGTGTGAGGAGCCTTTCCATTTCTGAATTGACTGGCTTTGATGATTTACTTGGTGGAAGGGTCAAGACACTGCACCCGGCTATTTTTTCTGGAATATTAATGCGTGATAGTGATGAAGATAAAAGGCAAGTTAAAGAAAAGGGCTATTTTCCCTTCGATATAGTTATGTGCAATCTATACGACTTCAGTAAATATATAAATGGAACAGAGGATGAAAAAATTGAGCACATAGATATTGGAGGGGTTTCCTTATTAAGAGCAGCAGCTAAAAACTGGAAAAGAGTTACAGTAGTAAAAAACAGGAACGATTATGAACTTGTACAGAAAGACATTGCTGATCATGGGATGATCAGGGAAGAAACCAGAAAAAAACTTGCCCTAGACGCTTTCAAACTAACCTACAAATATGACATGATGATATATAATTCCCTCAATGATGCAGGAAGCATAAAACTAATTGAACTCGAGAATGGAAAGAAACTTAGATATGGTGAAAACCCGGATCAGGAAGGTTTTATCTATGAAATTCCAGAGTATGGAAAGATGGAGGTCTTCCACGGGAAAGAGATGTCGTATAATAATTACGTCGATGCATCTTCAGCTATTGAGACAGCTCTCGATTTCTCAGATCCATTCGCAGTTGTTATAAAACATAATACTCCCTGTGGTGCGGCAACTGGGATTGACCATGGAGATGCTCTGGAGAAAGCTATAGAAGCAGATAGAGAATCTGCCTATGGATCGGTTATATGCATTAATGGTAATGCAGATAAAAGAGTGGCAGAGGCAATAAAAGATCTATTCGTAGAGATAATAATCGCAAAGGACTTTGACAGTGATGCTAGGAAACTTATAGGAAAAAAGAAAAATATCAGGATGATAAAATATTCTGGCAATGGACCTGATAGGAACTTTAAAACGCTTTTTAATGGAATTCTTGAACAGACAAGAATGAATACAAGCATAGATCAGATGAAAGAGGTAGTTAAGACCAGAAGAGAATTTTCATCCAGAGAGATAGAGTTTGCGTGGAAAATAGCAGCCCATTGCAGAAGCAATGCTGTTGTACTGACAAAGAACTGTGTTACAGTTGGTGTTGGTGCCGGTCAGACCTCCCGCGTTGAGGCAACGAAAATAGCATGCAGCAGGGCAGGTGAAAAGGCAAAGGGGTCCATAATGGCCTCAGACGCTTATCTGCCATTTTCTGATAATGTTGATGTGGCCGCGGTAAATGGTATTTCGGCCATTGTTGAACCGGGAGGATCAATCAGGGATCAGGATGTAATAGAATCCTGTCAGAAACACGAAATCTCTCTTTACTTTACCGGTAGAAGGGTTTTTCTTCACTAATACTACCTCCTCCTTTTTAAATTTATAGCGACTGCAATTACTGTTGTGATGACAAGCAGGATCAGTGTTAAGTAAAGGTAAATATAATTCGGACTCTGCTGTTTACTTTCTGAAAGGGAAATATTAAGTTTAAGTGATCTCCCCTTCTGAACTGTAAAGTTCAGGTATTTTGTTTTAAAGCCTGACGATGATGCCTTCAGAACAAAACTTCCGTAAGTGGTAGTTATATTGAACTGACCATTTCCGGATATTTGCACATTCTTTCCGTTAAATGACAGAGTTGCATCTGAAGGTGATACTGTTCCGTGAATGTATGAATACCTTATGTAAATGATCTGTACTGTTATATTTTTGCCACTTACTGAAATAACTTTATGAAAATTCTGGTTGTAAAACAGGGTTGTGTTTTCAGCTTCGTATGTATAGGTTCCATTGACAGAATATACAGTAATGTTGTTCAGATTTGATGAATATTTCTTCCCATCAAATGTCAGGTTCCAAACTGTTCCGTCTGTAAGATTTGTCTCAAGGAAGTCTAGCTTGAATTTTTCTCTTCCTGTCGTAGTATAGAAAACCAGTCCCTGCTCCTTACTTCCTGGTTTTATGCCAATACTGTAACATCCTGTTCCATTCGGGGAGTAGATCAGGTTTGTTGCATTTTCACCTGTCTGATCAATTGATTCATTGAATGATCTTGTTCTAGGAACTATCCAGTGCCCTTCTTCATTTTCAATGTAACTTTTCACATAAGCGGTTGTTGAATTCCTGAATATTCCAAGATATGCAGAAGGGCCACCAACAAGACCAAATTGAGGATCTAATCCACCCTGAAATTTGTTGTTGGGATATGGTCCATTATAAATTAGATTATTTTCATAATAATATGAATAGTTTCTTGCCCCTATTATGAACGCAGCCCCTGTAACATTCATTTTTATTTCGTGCCTGTTAACAAAAAATTTGAGATAACTGTCCATGGGGTTTCCATTGACGTTTAGCTGTGTAGAAATATTAAAACTATGTGGCAGTAAGATTATTCTTCCTGAAGGGAACGTGTAGTGATATACGGTTGATGTTTGATAAATTCCATAGAATGGATAGTTAACCCATCCAGTGTAATTGACAACATATCCTCCTGAAACTGTCTTGTTTAAGTAAATTACATTTTGAATCCAGTAAAGTGGCTGTCCCATTTCATTGGCAAGAAATAAATTTTGTTGAACTGAGGCATTATAGAATCTATTGAGAGAACCGGTCGAGTTATATGAACTGACATCCAGAGACTTTAAGGTAAGATTATTATCGATTCCCAAAAGATCAGAATTATTGTTCCTGAAGTTCCTTTTCAGAGTATATACCGTAAGGTTATAGGCATTTATTGATCCCCATCCATCAAGAAGGCTGTATCCATATCTTGCGTGATATATGTGGTTCCTTCCAGTTTCTACAGGATAGAATGGAAGTGCAGGCAATGTAGAATTATATGTTCCAGTGTCAATGTATCCTGTGGTGCTGTTTGAAGATTCCTTTTCAAACTGTTCATTTCCTAACTTATAAAGCAAGGGATCCAGAAAACCTAAACGACTATCATTATTTTTATATAAGACTGAATCAATTTCTGAAAGTATTCCAGCCGTGACAGGTGATGCAATGCTTGTTCCCCATGCATATTCGAATCTACCTCCGTATGTTGCGTTTGTTGCATCATAGGTATATCCAGAAATTGAGATGGTTACCAGTGTATCGTTGGCTATGGCAGATATGTCTGGAACACCTCTTCCTTCGCCCTTAATTACAAGATTCGCTGATGAATCCTTTTGCCAGTTTGGTTCCTTGAGACAGGTGTCAATTCCTGAACTTGTTCCATATGGGCCTCCTAAAATTTTGTCCCCTTCTGGGACGTACCAGTTCCTCTGAGATTCGATGTTAGACGTTGCATTCAACTGGAAAGTTGTTCCTCCAACAGCAACTACCCCAAAGTTATTGTATCCAAGTACAGATGGAAATTCCACATTTGTCCCTACCCATTTAGTACTATTGGCATTATCACCAGCATCGCCTGATGAGGCAAGAACTGTGATTCCCCTTGCCTGAGCCTCCATGTCATCTTCATAAATGCTAGTGCAGTTAACGTTACATCCTCCCCACGAATTTGAAATTACTGAAACGTTGTTAAGCTTAGAACTTTTGCTCCCTGGATTCAGTATATAATTGAAAGCCAGATTAATATTGTAATAAGAGGAACTGTTTCCATATACATTATATATGGTCGAACCGGGTGCTGTGCTTCCAAGCATTTCCATATCCAGAGTGTTTTCAAAATTTGCTCCAGTGCTGTCATACTGCGCTAGAGGGCCTGGCGATACAGCCCCGTTAAGAGGTACTCCAACAACCTTTGCATGTGGTTCACCAGATGGCATTGTCTCATTGAAGTAACAGTATACATTCGATGGCACAAATGAACCTACTCTTTCGTCATGTGTTAGGGTTCCATAAGGAGTGCTTGTGTTTGTTCCATTATATTCACCACCCCATAATATGGTTGCCTCAACAGATGAGGTTGGATATCCATATTCCCTGAATAGTGTTCTTTCATTGTAAGCAGACTGAAATTCTGGAGCATAAAAATACTGTGTACCATCATAGCAGGCAGGTGAAATGATGTTTCCCTGCGGTGTTTTTTTAACTGATGCATTTTTCTGCACTGCCACTTTATGCTGAAGATTCAGACTCATTACATACTGCGAATAATTTGACAGGCCTATTATGGAAGTTACATAGTTATTGAAGTATGATGGGACTTTAGGAACACCAACTGCTGCATAATAATTCTGAGAACCATTTACAAAATCTTCTGTCTTAACCCTGAACATTTTGTCAACTAATTTCGTTGTGGATGTGAATGTAACTATGGATCTTCCTTTATAGGTTGTGATGTGATATATACCATTTGATTGAAGATATTTTATAAAATTATTATAAATTGCATCTGAAGGTTCAAACCTCCTTTCAAACTGAGCCCTGGAAATATACCTGTGATATTGTGGAGAATTTTTATTAGATATATTCGAAAGTAGACTCACCAGTTCTGAAAGATTTGAGAACTGGAATCCCACGAGAATACTTTCGCTTTTGTTACTGTTTGTTGTGTTAACTTCTCTTGGGCTTTTTATGCTGTATTTTTCTGATGTGTTTACATAATTTCTTAAAGGAACTAAATTGGAGGAAATGAGGAGGTTGTTTTCTATTGATTTGTTTTGCGAACCGGATGAATGTGTAATCATTCCTGAAACCTGGTCCGTGCCTGACAGTACTGCCATGGTTGAAAAGAGGAAACCAAGAACCATAAGAATGGATATGATTTTTTTATTGCTTTTCAATTTCATCAATGAAAATATTCTAATCTTATAAAATGGTTCTTTAAACTGTTTTGATTTTTTGAGAGATATTTTAAACTTTGAACAGGTATAAAAATTAAGAGTTTCATAGAAAATGGCTATATAATATAATTACACTACAGAACAATGGTATTTTACAAGCATGGGCCAGATATCATGGGTAACGAATTTCTTTTTGTTTCCAATGATAAAATCTGGGTCGGAGATTTGAAAGATGGAAGCTCAAGGGTTGTAGTGTCAAATGAAGGTATAATAAATAATGCGAGATTTTCTCCAGACAGAAATAAGATAATTTTCAGATCGATGAGGGGCAAGGACGGATCACTGGCAGACCTGTATATGTATGACAGGGTAACAGGTATGGTGAAGAGGGTTACTTTCCTTAACGGAAAAAGTGTACCAAGAAGGATGTTTACAGATGTTGCAGGCTGGAAGGGAGATGTACCAATTATTTCAACAGATGCAATGTCACCGTTTGGAGCTCTTACATTCTTCTATGAACTTGATACAGAAACACTAAATTTGAACCCTCTGAATCTTGGTCCAGGATCTCACATATTATTCCACGGAGATGATGTGGTAATAGGAAGATATACATACGATATGCCACACTGGAAGGGTTATAAAGGTGGAACCAGAGGCGTTATCTGGTCAGGAAAGCTCAATGGAAAATTTAACAAAATAGTAGACCTGGATGGACACGTTTCCTCTCCATGTATCCATGGTGAAAAAGTGTTTTTTGTTTCCGATCATGAAGGCAATGGACAGATATATTCCGTTGATGTAAAGGGTGGAAAATTAACGAAGCATTCTGATTTCAAGACCTATTATCCAAGGCATCTTTCATCGAATGGTGAGGTTCTGTTGTATTCCATGGGAGGCGAATTATTTACATTAAATCCAGAAAAAAAGGAGGAAAAGAAAATTGAGGTAAGAATGGACTCAGGGATAACTTTTCCATCCTCGAAATTCCCGGATACCGCGAACTACCTGGAAGAATATACAATGAACGGAAAGGATGATACATATGGATTTGTCCTCAGGGGTAAAGGCATCATAACATCTGAAGAAATGAGTCCACAGTTGCAAATTCAATCACATGGAAGGGTAAGACTGATGAAGTTCCTTGATGGAAAAAGAGTCTCCTATGTAAGGCAGGATAAGGATGGGGAATTTCTATGCATATCTGAAATTTCAGACATTACGAAGCACACGCAGCTTGAAAGAAATATTGGACTGATAGATAACACGTTTCCTTCTCCTGATGGAAAGAAGATTGCGGTTACAAATATTCTGTTTCAGCTTTATATGGTGAATATAGAGAATATGTCTTGTGATCTGATTGATGAAAGTGAGGCAGGAAAGATAAGGGATGTCGCATGGTCAAATGACTCAGGCAAAATTGCATATACATTCCCATATATGACAGGAGGTTTTGGGCAGAGGGACGGTTCCATTGTAAAAACAGTGGTGCTTGATAGAATGGAGAAGAAAGAAATAACAGAAAGAACGGCTAATGACTATTCACCATCCTTTGATCCTACTGGGTCTTATCTTTATTATCTTTCTGACAGAACTTTTGATCCAGTAGAGGACAGGGCAACGTTCAACTACTCATTTCCCCTGATGACTAGAATATATTATATGAAGATCGATGGTGGAGACTTTTCACCAACAGTCAGGATACCAGAATCCATGAGACTAAAATCTGAAAGAGAGAGTGCAGGATCATTTTCCGATTCATTACCCATAGATTCGGGTAACTTCAATTCTCTTAGGGCCATAAAAGGAGGCTTGCTATACCTTTCATACAGGGCCGAAGGCTTGCTAAAGAATGCCGCATCGGGGAGACAGAGAGCTGGTAAACTTGTTTTCTTCAGCTTTGAAACAAAGAAGCCTAAGACTGTTGCGGAAAAGGTGCTTGATTTCAGAGTTTCAGTGGATGAAAAATCTGTGTTAATCAGAAAGGAAAAAAATAAAGTTTTCAAGCTACAGGCAAAGGTTGCGAAGGAAATGGTGAGTGGTTTTGACGAGGAAAAGGAAATCCATCTCAAAGATCTGAAAATAAGGATAGAACCTCTGGAAGAGTGGAAGCAGATGTTCAATGAGACATGGCTGCTGGCAACAAGCTTTTTCTGGAAGGAGGAGTTTGCAACAAAGAATGCACGGCAGATATATGAGAAGTATGAACCCCTTGTTAGCAAGATCACCACAAGGTTTGAACTGTCTGAAATAATGAGAGAGATGCAGGGAGAGTTCAGAACGTCACATTCCTATGAAACAGGTGGAGACTTCCTTTCTTCTGATGCCATACCCATAGGACATCTTGGGGCTGATTTTGAATTAAGAGGAAAGAAATACTACATAAAGAAAATTTATCATGGAGATCTTTCAAATGAGAATGAAAAAAGTCCACTGCTCCTGGGAGGATTCATGGAGGGTGACCAGATTGTGTCCATTAATGGAGAGTCCCCTGGACCCGATGGAAAAACAATCGATGAGATATTACTTAATCTACCATCTGAGATAATCAGAATTGATGTCAAAACTCAGGACAAGAAGGCATTTTCAAACTACGTTAAGACAATTCCAGATGATAGATATCTCAGATACAGGAGCTGGGTTGAGGAAAACAGGAAGATGGTACATGAAAAAACTGGAGGGGAGGTAGGTTATGTTCATATCCCAAACATGATGCTGGATGGACTTGCAGAATTTTACAGGCTTTATACAAGGGAATTCAAGAAATTTGGTCTTATAGTTGACGTCAGGTTCAATGGAGGAGGCAATGTTTCACAACTTGTCCTTGAAAAGCTAATGCGGGAAAGAATAGCACTTACTCATCCAAGGAGAGGGCAGGATTCCCCATATCCATCCTATTCTGTTGAGGGGCCAATGATAGCTCTTACAAACGAGAATGCAGGATCTGATGGGGATATTTTCAGTCATTCTTTCAAGCTGTTAAGCCTAGGGCCACTAATCGGTACCAGAACGTGGGGTGGAGTAATTGGAATAAGCCCTGAAAGAAGGCTGGCAGATGGTACTCAGGTGACTCAGCCAAGATTTGGGATGAAGTTCAGGGATGTTGGGTTTGGCGTAGAAAATTACGGAACGGATCCAACATATGAAGTGGAAATAAAACCTGAAGATTGGCATAGTGGAAAAGATCCACAGATGGATCTTGCTCTTAGTAAGATCATGGAGATGATAAAACTGAGTGAAAAGAAGAAATGAGTCTTTCATTTCTATGATTTTTTTATTTGATTAGTTATTAAACTATTTTTTAAGCAATATCAGATTCCTCTGAGAACCAGTGCTATTATAAAACCTATTAGAACTCCAGTGTTCAGGAATGGCAATCCCGGGGCTGGCCTTTTTATGAAACTGAAGAGAATGAACATTGCTATTATGCCTCCAAGGAGGGGAAGTATGAAAAATGAAAGACTTGAAGTTGTTGCTCCGGAATAGAGGAAGGATGATATTACCATTACGTTAGGAATTGCTATATCTCCAAAACCTATCATTATTGCACCCCTCTCTCTTCCCTCTTCTCTTGGTATGTCTATGTCTGCATCCTTCATATCAAAGTTCATGTTCTCCGGCACTATGAAAAAAAGTGGCATGTTTGAAGATGTTGTAGCTCTTGCAATATCAAGCATGTGTTTTGTCTTGTAAACAGCTATGTAATCATAAATGGCAAAGACTATCATTAGAACAATGGCTGCATAAAGCCCAAGATCTACACCCCAAATTGCTGCTAGACCTGCTGCGGTAAGAATCCCTGCAATATTTATTACAATCCAGTTCTGTTTGAAAAGGAGTAGATAAAGGAAAAGTACAGGTGTTCCAAAACTGAGAAAATAGTATTCAGGATATGTAATTGGAAGAAGTGCATAAAGAAGACTTGATACGATATAGATTACAAAAACCATGGATAATACAAAAATGATCCTGAGTATTCCAAGCCTCTTCTTCTTTGAGATATATAGAATCACAACAGACATTAATATAACTGCAACTATGAAATATATCACGTATCCAAATCCTGCAGAAGTATTCTGGCTTGGGTTTGTTGGACTAACGCTCTCCAGTTCGAGAGCCATAACGAGACCGATAAGAGAGGCTACCAGAAATAATACTGCAGTACCAATTTCAGTAGCAATTCTCCTGTTAAGCATTTTTTACACTCTTCCTGGCTTTTTTCTCCTTAGATGCAGATGAACCTGATTTCTTCACAGTTTTCTTTCTGGTTAATGGTTTTTTCACAGCAGTACTCTTCACTTTCTCCATATCGGATTTTGACTTTTTATTACTTTCGCATGATATGTTGGGACACATTTCTCTTGATCCACTCCCGAAGGAAACGGATATTATTGGAGCATGACAGTATTCACAAATCTTTCCTGTCATCTTAATCTCACCTTTTTGTGGAAGTGCATATGTTTGCCTGCATTTTGGAAAATTAGAACAGCCAAGAAATCTTTTTCCATATTTTGATTGTCTTATAATCATATGTCCACCGTCAAGTGGACAGAGACCGATGTCCTTCTTCTCTGTGTTGAATTTACATAAGGGATCAATGCATAATTTTTCTGGGGATTGTCCCCTTCTTATAACAGTTACTACAGGTTTTCCACAAACCACACAGTTCTCTTCGGATGGCTTGATTAACCCCCTTATCTTGTGGTAGTAATCGATGCAGTTATCCCTCTCGCATCTGAACCTGATTGTGTCCCTGATCTTTATTGCCTGTATATTGGTTCCGTCTATGTTGCACTTACCTACAACAGTACCTGTTTCAAGTGCTCCACGAATTATATTTGCTATGGAATCCTTGTTATTTCCAAGCTCTTCTAAAACACTGGAAAGCATGTTTCTTGATGTTGAAACTACTGAATCCTTTGTTCTCTCCCCAGCTGCAATGTTGTTCATGAACGATTCGAGCTCTGCAGTCATGTCTGGCTCAGCTATCTTTGAATCCACTGTTGTGACCCCATCTATAAGAGATGAGCCAAGGGCCGTTGGTCTGACTGGATTTCCCTCAATAAACCCCCTGCTCTGGAGCTTATCAATAATATCGTGTCTGGTACTCTTCGTTCCTAGATTCAGGTTTTCCATTTCCTTAATGAGCGAGGCCATATCAAATCTTGATGGAGGCTTTGTTTCTCCTTCCTCTATTCTCCAGTTTTCAGCCTTTACCTTCTCACCTTTCTCAAGATCGGGATGAAAGATGTCCTTGAACTTTCTATATGTATATATGGATAGCCATCCTGGATCGACCACTCTGGTTCCATTTGTCTTAAAGTTATAATGGTCAATTTCTATCTTTGCTGACTTTACCTCTCGGGTACCCTCCCTGTAAAGTGTAGCCAGAAATCTCCTGGCTATGAGTTCATAGACCTTTGCTTCATCTGCTCTCAGGCTCCCACTTTTTGGAACCTCTGTTGGATAGATTGGCGGATGATCGGTCGCTTCCATTCTACCCCTGGAAGGTATTATTTTTTCCTGAGAAAGAACCATTTCTGCTTCCTTCTTCAATTCACTGTTTTTCAGTTTTTCTACCACTGACTTGAGGTTTATGCTTCTCTGATATACTGTATTATCAGTCCTTGGATAACTTATAAATCCTTTTACATACAGTGATTCGGCAATCTTCATAGCTCTCGAAGGCATAACTCCTATTCTAGAAGCCTCTCTCATGAACTCTGTTGTGTTGAAGGGAGCAGGCTTGTAGATTCTTTCCATTCCCTTTTCAAACTCGTTTACAATTCCATCCTTTCCTATAATATTTTCAAGGATTTCTCTTGCCCTTTTCTCATCGTTTATTCTGCCTTCTTCGTAGATACCGGTAAAAACGTCATCCTTGAGAAAGTCAACCTTAACTTCCCAGAACTTTTCCGGAACAAAGTTTTCTATCTCTCTTTCCCTCTTTACGATTAGCCCAAGAGTGGGTGTTTGCACTCTTCCTATGGATAGGAAATTCTTACCTAGCCTGTTTGTTATAAGCGAGAAAAACCTTGTAAGAGCTGCTCCCCAGTAAAGATCAATCTCCTCCCTTGCAGCAGCTGAATCTGAAAGATTGTAATCCACATCTATAAAGTTTGCAAAAGCGTCCTTTATTTCCTTGCCTGTTAGAGCGCTGAACTTAGCCCTTTTGATTTCTCCATGGAAGGATTTGTCCTTTTTAACAATATCCAGAGCTTCTGTACCTATTAATTCTCCTTCCCTGTCATAATCAGTAGCAATTATAACTCTTTTAATGCCTGCAGAAAGCGTTTTTAAGCTCTCATAGGCGGTCTTGTTTTTAACATTATGAATTACATTTGATGAAATAAGTTCTTTCAGATTTTCTAATTTCCAATCCTTGAGTGTTTTTGGAAAATCAATTTCCACAATGTGCCCACTCAGTGGAACCAGATAAAAACCACCAACCTCATTCTCATATTCTATGTAACTCAAACCCTTTGATCTTTTCTGTTTTGATTTACCATCGGATAGAAAATAGGCAATCCTTCTTCCTGCATCTGCTTTCTCTGAAATAATTAATGTATCTGGCAATAGATATCCCAATGTATTTTTATGATATATAATATTTTTTATTCAATCTTCTTATTTTAGGAAACATTTAAAATTAGAATGAAATATGATGATCCATGGCAGGAAAGATAAAAGAGATAGAAATATACAACGTAAGCGAAAAAACATCCGAAAAATCATCACCATGGAGTTCTACAATGATTATAGTCAAGGTTACAACCAGTGATGGCATAGTTGGATACGGTGAGGCACCAACAACCCTCATGACACTTCCAGTGAAGGAAAGCGCTGAAGAAGTTAAAAGAGTTTTTCTAAACAAAGATGTAAATGAGATTTACAAAAACACAATGGAATTTTACAAGCATTCATTCTATCTGTCAAGGTCAATGGAAGCCACTTCTGCGCTAAGTGCAGTGGAGATGGCGTGCTGGGATATAGTTGGAAAGAGCTGTAAGGAGCCGGTTTACAATCTTCTCGGAGGTAAAATGAGGGACAGCGTTAGGGCTTACAGCAATGGCTGGTATTCAGACTGCGTTACCGCTGATGATTTCGTGGACAAGGCAAAGGAAATTAGAAAGAAAGGTTTTGATGCTGTAAAGTTTGATCCATTTGGAAATAACTACGATACAATAAATAAGAAGGGACTGGAAAGTGCAGAGAATATAGTATCAGGCCTTAGAGAATCCTTTGGAGATTCCATGGATCTTCTAATTGAGTTTCACGGGAGATTCTCTATGGAAGCTGCGAAAAAGGCCACCCAGATTCTTGAGCCATATGACTGTTTCTTCTTTGAAGAACCTCTCCACCCTGAACTTGAAATGAGGCTCCCTGAACTGAGGAGTACTGTGAATACACCCATAGCACTTGGGGAAAGAGTTCTCAATGCAAGAGATTTTATGAGGAACATTGTTGAGGGAAAAGTGGATATAATTCAGCCTGATGTAACTAACTCAAGAGGAATTCTCGAATCTTTCAAGATAGCCACTATTGCTGATGCATGGGGAATTCCGGTGGCATACCATAACGCTTTTGGTCCCGTCCAGACTGCAGCTACCCTGAATCTCGATACCACGATTAATAATTTCATTATACAGGAGAGTTTTGAGGAATCATGGCCAGAATGGAAGAAAAAACTACTTAAGAGTGGATATAAACTTGAAAACGGTCACTTTAAATTATCAGGTAAACCCGGTCTCGGAATTGAAATGGATGAAAAGTCTTTAAAGGAACATATGGTTAATGGAATGGAACCGTTTGATCCAGAATCACCCCCATGGGTAGTATCTGGTACATACGTAGGGGAGGGAACCGATGGAAAGCAATGAGATTACGAGCAAGATAGCCGAACTGCAACAGGTCAAGGAAAACCTGGAAAGAACCATAAGGATGGCCGAAGAAAAGAAAAAAGAGATAGAGAACATGCTCCAGAGTCTGGTAAAGATAGACTCTGCTTCTGTACCACAGATAAAGGTAGAGGAGGCAAAGAAGGCGCTTGTGGATTTGAAAGATCCTATTGCACTAAGGAAGAACCAAAAAATTTCAACAGGTATTTCCAAGATAGATGAACTTCTTCTAGGCGGTTTACCCATGCCATCAAATGTGGTTCTGTTTGGTGCACCTTTCACCTCAAAGGATATGCTTGCAACTAATTTCATGGCCAACTCCATCAAAGAAAACGTGCCAGTGGTCATTATCACAGCAGATAAAGACCTGAACCAGATAAAGTATGAAATTGCCCAGACTTTAAGTGTAGAACCGGAAGTCGTGGACGGTTTTGAAGATGATGGACTGATCAGGTTTATTGACCTTTATTCAAAATCCATTCAGTCTCAGAGTCCATCTAAAAAAGCGGTTGTTATAGATAATATATCAAACCTCAGCCTGCTTTTGAAATCTGTGGAAACGATTGAACAGGAATTACTCAGAACATACCCATTTTACAGACTTGTATTCATTTCTCTTACAGCGTTCGTTCCACAGTTTGACGAGAAGGTTTTCATGAAATTCACACAGCAATTCACACAGAAAAGGAAGGCGAGCAGGTGCACAGCACTGTATATGCTTGAAGATGGGCTCTTTGATCAAAAGGTTTTTGAAACTATCAGCTACATAATGGATGGGACCATTCAATTCAGAATAGTTAATGCAAAACAGTATGTGAAAGTTGTAGGTTTATCTAACGCAAGAACAAGGGAATGGGTAGAAGTCTACAACAGGGGAGAAACTTTTGATCTTGGATCCTTCTCACTTGAACGTGTGAGATAAAACAAAATCTTAACATTTTAAAAGAATTATTGCTGATTTTAACCGCTCAGTCTGCCTGTCATTCATCACAAATCAGTCAAGGCTGAATTCATCACAGCGGTTGATGGGTATTGGATCCCTTTTCTTAAGTGTTCGCTGTCTTTACTTCATATGTCACATATTCATGAAGTTGGGAAATGAAATTAATAATATACGTCCATTATTTCAGATCACCATACGTTAAAATATTTCACATGCATCAATATCCATGGATAAATTTTTCAGTGATGCAATGGAAATTAGGGATCTTGCAAAGAAACACAATAAAATGTTTGAAGAAAGCATTCCCCTGATTGCCTCGGAAAATGTGATGAGTCCTCTGGCAATGGAGATGCTTCTCACAGACTTTGGTCACAGGTATGCAGAGGGTTTGCCTCATCAGAGATACTATCAGGGAAACTTCTTTGTAGATCAGCTGGAAGACAAGGTCATAGAACTGGGAAAGAAGTTATATAACGCACCACAGTTTGATCCCAGGCCAGTGTCTGGAACAAATGCCAACATGGGAGTTATTTTTGGCCTTACAAAACCCATGGAAAGGATTTGTGCTCCAGATCTGTCAGGTGGTGGCCATATAAGTGCCGCGAAATTTGGGGCTCTGGGCTTCAGAGGTTTAGACATTGTAAATTATCCTTATGATGAAGAAACCATGACCATAGACGTTGATGGGGCAAGAAAAACAATTCTGGAAACTAGACCAAATCTATGTCTATTTGGCCAGTCTGTATTCCTTTTCCCTGCACCTCTTAAGGAACTCAGAGATACCTTTCAGGAAGTTGGCTGCAAAGTGTGGTACGATGGCGCACATGTGGCTGGACTGATAGCAGGAAAAAAATTTCAGGATCCTCTTAGGGAAGGGGCCGATGTTATAACCGGCTCAACTCACAAAACCCTTCCAGGACCTCAGCATGGAATGGTAATTGGGAATACTGACGAAAAAACCTGGAAAAAGGTTCAGAAAGGAGTCTTTCCAGGAGTCCTCAGTAATCACCATCTAAATACAATGGCAGCTCTTGGCATAACCCTTGCAGAAATGCTGGATTATGGTGAGGCCTATGCTCAGAAGATCATAGATAATGCTAGAACTCTTGCAGAAGAGCTATATGCCCTTGGCATGGATGTCCTGGCAGAAAAAAGAGGGTTTACCTCGTCCCACACACTTGTGGCTGATGTTAGAAAATTTGGAGGTGGAAAGGAGGTTGCTGAAAAGCTTGAAAGGTGCAATATTATACTTAATAAGAATCTGATTCCAGTAGATAAAAATAGAAATTCACAGGATCCAAGTGGAATAAGAATTGGAACTCAGGAGATCACAAGAATAGGTTTCGAAAAGAATGACGTAAAGGCGCTTGCAGAAATAATGATGATTATTCTTAAGAATAACATCAGTGAAGAGAAGGCAAAGGAAGAAGTCATGAATTTAAAGTCTGGGTTTAAACAAGTCAAATTCTGTTACGGAACAACTAATCCTTATGAATATATAGAATTATTCAAATAATTTTATTTATCTACTATTACATAAACTAGCGAAGTGTTTCATAACTATTTTTAACCTATTCAAAATGCTGTTATGTGAAGATTGGTGTAATCGGGTTCCAGGGTGACGTGGAGGAGCATATCAATATCCTGAAAATATTAAGTGAAAATGGAAGAAATATAGAACCATTAAGGGTGAGGAATAAAGACCAGTTGAGAGAAGTTTCTGCCATAATAATACCAGGAGGGGAAAGTACAACCATTTATAAGCTGATAAAAGAGTATGGAATTTATGAAGATATAGTAGATAGTGTAAAACATGGTAAACCACTTATGGGTACCTGTGCCGGCATAATCCTTGCATCTTCAAAGACAAACGATACAAGAGTTGAGGGAATGGGCCTTCTTGATATTGAAATAGAAAGAAATGCATATGGAAGACAGGGAGAATCTTTTATTGATAATGTTGATATTAAAGATATAGGTAATTACATGGCTGTTTTTATAAGAGCCCCAGTTATTAAATCTGTTAACCATGGTGAAATAATGGCATACCAGGCCGGAAAACCAATAATGGTGAGAGATGGAAATGTGATTGGACTTACTTTTCATCCTGAATTAACAGATGATACAAGAGTTCATGAGTATTTTATAAGAATGATAGGGGGAGAGGGGGGTACTTCCAGTGGAACAAGTGAAGAAAAGGTGACTGTAAAATGAGAACAATTCTATATGATGAACATGTAAAAATGAATGCAAATATTGTTGACTTTCATGGATGGGATATGCCATTATACTATGAATCAATAATAAAAGAACATATGTATGTTAGGGAGAGATGTGGAGTTTTTGATGTTTCCCATATGGGTGACATATTCCTAACAGGTAGTGGAGCTGAGGAAAGTCTAATGAAACTTTTTCCATCAGATATATCAAAGATGAAAGAAGGAGACTGTTTATACACTGCTTTCCTGAATAATGATGGAAATATGATTGATGATACAATAATTTACAAATTTAACAAAGAAAAATTTCTATGTGTACCAAATGCTGCAACAACTGATAAGATACTGGATCATATATTGAAAAATAAAACTAATAACTGTGAGGTAAAAAATTCTTCGAGTGAATTATCGTGTATAGCAATCCAGGGAAAGGATTCAGTTAATATTATGAAAAATTTAGGCTTAAAATTTCCAGATTTTTTCAAATTTTATGAGGAAAATGGAATGATAATTTCAGGCACAGGTTATACTGGAGAAATAGGATGTGAAATAATTATAAAAAATAATGAAGCAGTTAATCTGTGGGAAAAAATAGTGGATGATTTGAAAAAAATAGGATGTGGTCCTTGTGGTTTGGGTTCGAGAGATACTCTAAGAATGGAAAAAGGTATGCTTCTCTCAGGCCAGGACTTCAATTCAGATAAAAACCCATACGAAGCTTCTATTTCATTTATCGTAGATAATGATCATAATTATATTGGTAGAGAAAAACTCCTATCTAATCAGAAACCTGAAAGAATCTTTAGGGGAATTATTATGAATGAAAAAGGTTCATTTCCAAGACATGGTAATTTAATTTATGACGAATCTGGTAAAGAAATAGGTATAATCACAAGCGGAAGTATTTCTCCAATTCTTGGAAAGGGAATAGGACTTGGTTACATAAACAGAAATGAATCAAAAAGTGATACATCAATTCTCGTTGGTATAAGGGATAAAAAATTCAATGGTAAGGTATCAAGGCCCAGGATAGTTCCTTAAGCTCCATTGGAAACATACCCCCCTCCCCCTAATATAATTGATTCATAATTTCTTGTCTCTTTTTCTTCCAGAGATCTATTTCATAATTATAATATCCCTGCTCGTCCCTATTCTGTCTGATCTGGTCAAGTCTTTCGTTTACGTATGCAAGTTCTCCCTGAAGCTTCATTCTCATCTGTTTATCTAAAACAGGCATGATCTGTCATTACAGATTATTTCAATAAGTTTGCTATTTTAATTAGATTTTTAACTTTATTATGTTAATACTTTTAGTTACATAAAAATTCTAGATCTTGCTTTTATCGGAAGTAAAATTATTTATATTGTTAACAATATTGATAACATATTGTTATCTTATTAAAAATTGATTTGGTGATTAAAATGATATTAAAATTGCTATTAGAGTTAACATTAAAATTAAATATAAACACAACATCTAATTTGTAATGATAAAATCAATCAAAAAAAGAGACGGAAAGATTGAGGACTTCGATCAAACAAAAATATCACGGGCAATCTACAAGGCAATGCTTTCACTGAAGTTTGGAAATATGCGAGACGCAGAAATCTTAGCTGATAAAGTTGTAAAAGAATTGAGTGCAAGAAAAGAGATCCCAACAGTAGAAAATATACAGGATACTGTTGAATCAGTTCTTATGGAAACACAAATAGATGGAAGAAAATTCAATGAAGTTGCAAAGGCTTACATTCTATATAGGGAAAAGAGAAGATTCATCAGAGAAGAAAAGGAAAGACTAGGTGTAAAAGATGATCTTAAGTTAACGCTAAATGCTGTAAAGGTACTTGAGGCAAGATATCTATTAAAAGATGAGGAAGGAAAAATTATAGAAACTCCAGATCAGATGTTCAGGAGAGTTGCAAATCACGTTGGAGTTATTGACGCACTTTATGATTATGCTAATTTCCAGAAAAAAGGAACGGTAAGGGAAGATGGGAAGAAGATATCAAATCTTCTAAACACACAGATTGAAGTTTTGGAAAGGGGCTTCAATGAGCTTGTAAACGATGGGGTATTAAAAGGTACATTCGGACAGTTCATGGATTTCATATACACAAAGCCAACCATCGCAGAGGACACAATAGAAAAATTCCACAAAATGATGAAGAGTCTGGAATATGTTCCAAACTCACCAACCATGATGAATGCTGGTGCAAGACTGGGTCAGCTTTCAGCATGTTTCGTGCTCCCGGTTGGAGACAGTATAGAAGAAATTTTTGAAGCAGTGAAACAGACAGCAGAAATACATAAGTCTGGAGGAGGTACAGGGTTTTCGTTTTCAAGGCTGAGAAATAAGGATGATATTGTTGGTTCTACAAAGGGAGTTGCATCAGGCCCTGTTTCTTTCATGAAAATTTTCGATACGACCACTGAAGTCATTAAACAGGGTGGAAAAAGAAGAGGAGCCAACATGGGAATCCTCAGATATGATCATCCAGATATAATGGAATTTATCACCAGCAAGGACTCTGAAAACACCATTCTTAAAAATTTCAACATTTCAGTTGGAATGGAGGATGAGTTCTTCGAAAAACTTGACAGTGATGGATATGTTGATCTCAAGAATCCAAAAACTGGAAAGGTTGTATCAAGAATAAAGGCAAGAACGATGTGGGATTCCATAATAACTCACGCCTGGAAAACAGCAGATCCTGGGTTAATTTTCCTCGATGAAATAAACAGGGCAAATCCAGTAAAAAATATAGCAGATATAGAGGCAACAAACCCATGTGGTGAACAGCCTCTTATGCCATATGAATCATGCAATCTGGGTTCAATAAATCTGGCTAAGTTCGTTAAGGAGGACAACACAATTGACTGGGATAGACTCAGGGAAAC
Organism: Thermoplasmatota archaeon; assembly: GCA_023489425.1. Next base: position 7,591 of record JAMDCG010000006.1, on the reverse strand, counting down.
AGTCCATATGTCAACAAGATTCCTTGATAACGTTGTGGATGCAAACAACTTCCCTGTCAGGCAGATTAAGGAAATGACAAGGAAAACAAGGAAGATTGGGCTTGGAATAATGGGCTTTGCAGATATGCTCATCATGCTTGGCGTTCCATATGACAGCGAGGAGGCATTGAAGATAGCTGAGAATGTAATGAGTTTCCTTGATTTGGAATCACACAAGGAATCTCAGAATCTTGCCATTGAAAGGGGAGTTTTCCCGGGATGGTATGGTTCTGAATATGAAAAGGAAGACATACTTATGAGAAACTCTACTACCACAACAATCGCACCAACAGGCACAATATCTATTATAGCTGGCTGTTCATCATCAATAGAACCACTTTTTGCCATAGCATTTATGAGGCATGTATTGAATGGTCAGGAGCTAATAGAAGTAAATCCTTTGTTTGAGGAGATAATGAAAAAGAGAAATCTATACTCTGAGAAATTGATGCAGGACGTTGCAACAACTGGAAATCTTTCAAAGATAGACCTTCCAGAAGATCTTAAGAGGCTTTTCAAAACTGCCCATGAAATTGATCCAGAATGGCATGTACTTATGCAGGCAACATTCCAGAAATATTGTGATTCAGGTGTATCAAAGACCATAAATTTGCCTAACGATGCAACACCAGAAGATATTGGTAAGGCTTACAGGCTGGCCAAGGACCTACACTGCAAGGGAATAACTGTGTACAGAGACAGAAGCAAAACAGAACAGGTTCTCTATTCAGGAACATCAGGCAAGAAGGAAGAAGCATCAAAAGAAGAGAAGAAGGAAAAAATCGCCATTATAGAAAAGATGACTTCTGAAGGAAAGGAAAGAAAGAAAATGGATACGAAATACCTCAGACTCGAGGCCACGTTCGATCCAGCATGTCCTGATGGAAAGTGCGATAAGTAGTGGGCTTTCAAGAGATTAAGGAGGAGGTAATATCTAGAAAACTCCTCAATTATTCAGAGGAAATATATTCATCAAAACCATTAATCAATGAGATGCTTATAGGCCTGTCAAGAAAGAATCTATTTCTCACCGCTGTTAGAGATTACAGTAACAATTTTAATGTCAGAGAATTTGCAATTTTCCTTGAATCGCTTCTGGAGGGAAAGGGAAACGAAGATCAAAAGAAGTTTTATTACGAAGAAAATTTTGATGAGATAATAAAGTTATCAATAGAATGGATAAAAACGAACACAAATGAAAACAGTCTTTGAAAAATCATAATCGATGTAAAAAGAAAATCTTATTAGCGCAAAACTCATTTATCTGTATTGGCAATAGAATCATTCCTAAACAGTAATGTCACAGTGGTGTATGATGGCAACATGACCCGCCTAGTATGCACTCTTCTTACATATGATGACATGGGCGTAATGGTAGCATATAGAAATCACAAGTTATTCATCCCGTGGAGATTCATTGAGGAAATTAGGGACGTAACAGAGCAGGACAGAATTGAAGACTCAAACAAATTGAAAGAAGAAACAAAGAAAAAGACAAATCCAGTAATTATTTTTTCAATAACAACATTGTTTATTGGTGGATTGGTTACATATCTCGCATATACTTTCCTGAGCCAGATACCGCAGTATGGGTTTCAGAGGGGAATTACAGCGGCAATTGCATCGCCAATTATAGTGGTTGGAATACTGGGTACATTCCTGGCAATTTTTGCAGGAAAGGGAAAAATAGCAACAGTCTTATCAATGGTGTCTGTAATCGCTGTAGTAGTAATACTGATATTTTTTGGTTCGTGAAAATATGAATATTTTATTAAGAAGTTTCACGATTTTTAAGATTTTTCAACCCGTAAGTTGAAAATGCATAAACTATCAGGAAGAAAATAATGAAGAAAGGCAGTATTAATATCTCGTCTATGGGTTTCACAGTTTCTATGTACCAGAATGCTGAAAATGAAAAAAGGAGTGATGAAACAACCACCTTCATTATTGCCTGCTTGATCTTCCTTATCTGTGACCTTAGTATTATGGAGAAAACTATTACAATCCCAATTCCAAGAAATATTCCGTAGGCAGTGGAAGAATAACTTTCTGGATAGAGTCCAACAAGAACAATAGCAGCCTCAAAAGCTTCTATAACACCAGCTGTGTATGCTGTAAGGGAAACTCCAGAATCTGATGGCTCTTCTTTATGGGACTTTGGAAAGCTTTTCAGATACTGGAATTTCATGGATCTTTTGGCACTCTTTGCCAGTCTTTGTGCGAAATACAGTAATAAGGTTGCAGAAACCAGTCTTACATAAATTAGAGGAAGTAGTGAAATTGCACTCCCTATAAAGGCCGTTGGAATGAGAACGGTGATTACACCAAGAGTTGCAGCAAGCAATGGAATATTGCTTTTAGCATCAACAGCTAGGGACATTGAAATTGCAGACGCTTCTGACATCTCCAGTACTATTATACCTGTTGCCGCAAGAAATATGGCAGGATCAAAGTATGACACGTTGCAGCATTGCATTCAAATTATAAAGTTTTTATGTTACTACACCATAACAACCTAATGTGTTCTGATTGTTTCGAGGAGCAGTGTAAATGTGAATACTGCGTGGAATACAGGCATCAGCAGGCATGTCCCGTATGCGGCCACCTTGTATTTCTTGACTGCTGCCAGGGATTTTAGGGAAAGAAATGGAACAGTGAGTTAGTATTATTGAAGTAATACACATGGAGATTTAACTGGGAAGTAAAAATCAGTGATAAAAGAGAAAAATTATATTTCTAATCTTAAATCATCCATGGTTGGTTGACCTACAGACATTCATATTAAGGGTAAAGAAGGCATTAAAGCACAATATAGGTAAAACCATAATTATTGCGGCATTTGTGCTAATATACAGTGTATTCTCTGAATATTACATAGAGAACCCTATTGCGAACTCTGGCATTCACTCCCTTTTTCAGTCCCTTTGGTGGACAATGCAAACAGTTACTACAGTTGGATATGGGGACGTCACAATTGTTGGATTTATGGGAAAATTAAATGCCATATTCATAATGATTATTGGTGTAGGAAGTTTCAGTTTATTACTTGTATCCATAGGCGCTGAGCTTGTGGATGCTAAGCTTCTCAAGAGATTTGGAGAGGTGCGAACAAAAATGAAGGATCATGTAATTATATGTAATTATTCAGAAAAGCAAGCAGACATAATTGAAGTCATAATGAGGGACAAAAATCCGTTTATTGTGCTGGGGCAGGACCCGCCAGAAAAGGAAAAAGAAAATATGGAATTTGTGAAGGGAAACCCTCTGGACTATAAGGATCTGAAGAGGGCTGGTATAGAAAATAGTCATACAGCAATAATATTCCCGAATGAGAAATATGGTTCGGAGAATTCACTGGCTGTAGATGCAGAATCAATTCTTATAGTGATGACAGTTAAAAAATTAAATCCTGAAATTAACACAATTGTGGAACTGATCAATAAATCAAGTAGAGAGCATGCCAGAGAATCAGGTGCGGACGAAATTATTGTTAGAGGGGAAATGAGTTCATCAGCGATTATTAAATTGATAAATAATCCAGGATCGTGGAAGTTCATTTCTGAGATATTTTCTAAGTCTGAAAGTATGGACTTTATGGAAATCAGGGAAGATGATTATAAGGGAAAAAGCTACAGGGAACTATATAAAATGGTAGAAAATGAATGGAGAAAAATAATCGCCATTAGGAAGGGTGATGAATACCTGTTGAGGCCTGAGGAGGACTCTGTATATCAGGGAGAATCACTCATTATTCTGGAGAAATCAAAGAAAACAATCAAAAATTAAATAAGGTTTGCAACATTGCAGTAAAAAAGGAGCAGAGGTTGTCGAGATTGGTCAAAGGCGCCAGATTGAGGGTCTGGTTTCGTAGGGATACGAGGGTTCAAATCCCTCCCTCTGCACTAGTATTAAAGTTTAAAACCTTTATTTACAGTTTTTTGTTGTTTTAGGATAATGAAGTTAAACAGGTAACCTCATACATAAGTACAATCTAACCAGAAATCAAAAGAAGAGAGCGGCTATAAGAGAAATCCCGTCCCTAACTTCAAGGGTCCTTTAATAGGACATAGGACGGATCATAGGAATTGTAAAATGGATTTAGGTATTCACATCCAATTTAGAATCATTTTGGCAATCAACAAAATCTGATTTTTGGAAGGCTAAATGTAGGTAAACATATTAAAAACAATAACTAATTAGTCATAAACTTGTTCTTAAGTGGCACAACAAAATAAAAAAAGTCACGGTCTCTTTCTTTCATCTAAACTTCAATTAAATATTAATATTGATTGAGTTCTTAAAAATAAACTATTTATCAAGTTTTTTCTTTAAATCATTAATTTCGTTTTGAATATTCTTGTCCTTGGGATTTCGTCTTGCCCTTTCCTCCAGTTCTTCAATCTTTGATTCTATGCTCTTTTTCTTTCTTGTTAGATCTCTTTTGCTAAGCCCCATACGTACTAATTTAATCAGGTAAAATAAATATTTGCATTTAGAAGAATATTCAAATTTAACAAGCACTATTAAAATGACTGTGGGCAAGCAATAAAGTTTTACACATTAAATTCATAGTGGAACATGGAAGTTCTAAACTATTGGATAAAACTGGAATATGATCACAAGAACAAAACATATAGCGGAAAGGAAAAGATACAGCTAGAAGGAAAAGAAGACAGGCTAATTCTGAACACGCTGGAACAGAAAATAAATAAGATTACACTTGATGGAAAAAATGTTGAACTTCTGGAAGGCAGGAGGGACGATGAAAAAATTATAGAAGCTAAATTAAACGGAAAGTCAATTCTTGAAATTGAGTTCACCTCAAAACTCAATGAAGCCTTAACAGGACTTTATCTGGCAAAAGCATCTGACGGCTCTGAGATGGCAACAACACAGTTTGAATCCATAGGTGCCAGAAGGGCCTTTCCATGCTTTGACAATCCATCCATGAAGGCAACCTTCGATTTAGAAATAACAACAGACTCAGAACTTGATGTTATTTCCAATATGCCTGAAAAAGAAGTTGTAAAATCGGGTAGTGTGAAAACAGTTAAATTTCAGAGGACTCCAAGGATGTCCACCTATCTGGTTTACATTGGAATAGGAAAGTTTGAAACGAAAGAAAGCAGTTTTGAAAATGTAAGGCTATACCTTTCAGGACTAAAAGGAAACCTTGATACTACCGATTTTCCACTCGTGATGGCAGCACAGTCTCTTGAATTTTTTAATGAATATTTCGGGATAAAATATCCACTGCCAAAAATGCATCTCATATCTGTACCTGAATTCGCAGCAGGTGCAATGGAAAACTGGGGTGCAATAACATTCAGGGAAGTTGCAATTCTGGTAAACAAGAGCACAGGGGGAGCAACCAAAAAGAGGGTGGCAGCCGTTATTGCCCATGAGATAGCTCACCAGTGGTTCGGAAATCTCGTAACAATGAAATGGTGGAATGATCTTTGGCTAAACGAGAGTTTTGCAACATTCATGATGTATAAAGTCGTGGAAAATTACTATCCTGAATGGAAGGTCACTGGTGATATGTTATTATCAAGAGGGAGAGGTGCTTTCACGGACGACTCACTTGAAAGTACCCATCCAATAGAGGCTAATGTAAAAGAACCAGAGGAAATTGAACAGATATTTGATCAAATAAGCTATGGAAAGGGCGGAATGATCCTTAGAATGATCGAATCCTATGCAGGTAACGAAAGCTTCCAGGCTGGATTACACAATTATCTTGAGAAATTTTCATATTCAAACGCAGAGGGCCAGGATCTATGGAAGAGCATAGCAAAAGCATCAGGCAAACCGGTTGATAGAATAATGGAATCATGGGTAAAAAGGGAAGGGTATCCCATCCTGAAGCTTACCTACGATTCAAATAAGATAAGGATAACCCAATCAAGGTTCTATCTTGATGGCAGGGAAGGCAGGGATATATGGCCTGTTCCCCTAACAGTTTTGAGAGAAAACGGCAATGAAAGCATCCTGATGGAAACAAGAGAAACCACAATTTCAGCAGAGGATTTTGTCAAGCTAAATGTGGGAGAAACCGGGTTCTACAGGGTTCTTTATCCTGATCAATTCTATGCTGGAATCCACAGTAAATCGGAAAAGCTGGACTACAAGGATTTCATTGGAATATTGTCAGATCTTTACGCTTTTGTTGTATCTGGAAAGATAAATCTTAAGGTATATCTTGATGTGGTGAGGGAATTTTCCAGTTCTTCAGAACTTAACATTGTGACCCAGATATCAAATGACCTCTCAGAATTGAGAAACATACTCACATCTAACAGTGCTCTTGATGAAGTATATTTAAACTTCCATAGGGAACAGGTAAAGAGACTAGAAGAAAAGAAATCAAAAGATGTAAACGATTCCATTCTCTATGGAACAGTACTAAGAAGGCTTGTTGACATTGATGGGGAAAAGGCAAAGGAAATGGCTGCAAAATTCCAAAATATGGAGAATGAAATACCAGATATAAGGGATTCCATAGCAGTTGCATATGCAAAGGAAACTAAAAACCTGCAGGAAATACAAAAGAAGATGTTCTCACTAAAAAGTGATGAGGATAAGGTTAAATTGATAGTTGCAGCAGGACATATACCAGGGGAGAACGCATTCAATTCAATGTATGGTCTCATAGAAGAGGGTAAGATAAAGAAACAGGATGTGTCTTCATACTTTACCTCATTTGGGGCATACAGAGAGAACAGGGATCTTGCAGTGAAAGAATTCAGCAAAATGGTCTCAAAGCTACAGGACATCTTCAGCGGATCTGGAACAGCATCAAATCTGGTATTTGCCCTTGTACCTCTCGTAGGCCTTAACAGGGTAAAGGAGATGGAGGATCTTCTTAACAGCATAAGAAACTCAAAGATAGAAAGGGGAATAATGAAAGGGATGGAAAGACTGAAAATAAATCAGAAGCTTCTGGACAGAATGCAGTCCGCATAAGATAATTTCATTATTTTCATTTCAATAGTGCAAAATGAATGGCGAGAATTATAAAGAATATAAACATGAAGTCAAGGGTGTGAACTTTGAGTGGAGAATTAACGAGAAGCCAGAAGAATTTTTTGAATAAACTTATGGAGGAATCCTCAGAAAGACTGGAAGCTTCAGAAAAATTTATAAAAAATCTTGGGAAGGGAGAGATATCTGAACTAAGTGTACAGGAAGCATCTAGACTCATAGATGAACTGCAGAAGATAAAGGGCGAGGCTGGTAGTTCAACTGGAAGTACCGGTCCCACGAAAAAGCAGAAGTCCTTCATCTCAAACTTACAGGATAGTGAGGAGAGAATTGCATATACAAGAAAGTATCTCGAGAAGACAGGAAAGAAAAGTGTGGATGAGTTGAATGTGAAAGAAGCATCTCTACTAATAGATGGGCTAATGGAAAAGAAAGGAGACCCCCAGAGAACCAGGGCACAGACAGATTTCCAGGCGACACCAAAGCAGATAAACTACATTAAGAGCCTTCAGAAATCAGAGAAAGATCAGAAAATAGTAACAGAGTACCTGAAATCAATAGGAAAGAA
>JAMDCG010000074.1 GCA_023489425.1 Thermoplasmatota archaeon | reverse complement strand
TACCGTTAAATGTGCTGGATTCTTCGCCATTTAACATAGCTCTGTAGGACTTTTCTATTTTTTCTTCTATATTTGAATCATTATCCAGGCTTATCTCAGTTATCTTCTTTCCTGAATTGAGGAATATGGAAATACCTTCTCGTGTCCAGTAATTTCTAAGATCCACGAGATTGTTAGAAAACCTGATCTGTTCTATGTTTGTCCTGATCAGCCTGATTGCGTAGGAATCAAGGTTCAGTTTCTTTACATTTCTTCTAATTAAATCTAAGTCAGCCATAATTTTACCTCAGGATATGTATATATTCCTCAATCTAACACTGGGTCCCCCCATCCATGTATCGACACCCTGTTCCGGATCCCCTTTCCCGCATGTTCCAGCTTCAAATTCAAGTTCTTTCGAGACAGCATCTATGGAGGAGTAGAAATTAACTGTGTTTGTTTCTATAGCGGGTTTCCTTACCCTACCTTTCAGCCTTCCATTTTCAATTACGAATGCCTCGCTCCCTACATACTTCTCATTGAACCTTATATCATCAATATTCCACTCTGTGTAACTTTTTATGTAAATTCCATGCTTGATATCCTCAACCAGCTCATCAAAGGTATGTTGACCCGGTTCTATATATGTGGTACTCATTCTGGCCAGGGGTTCCATGTCCCAGTCAGAAACTCTGCCACCTCCATTGGGTTCAACACCATAGTTTGCCGCACTTTCCCTGCTATGTATAAACTCATTTGTCATCCCATCCCTGTACAGGTATCTTTTCCTGGCCCGGATTCCCTCATCATCATATTTATAGTAACCGTAGCTTCCCTTTACTGTGGGATCATCGATCACGTTTACAACTGGGGAACCTATTTTAAATGGATATTTCTTTCCAGTAAGGAATGATTCTCCAGCAAGTGACCCCTCTCTTCCAGATATCCTGTCCCATTCAGTTGGATGTCCGCATGATTCATGTGCAACTATCCCTGCTATTTCCGGACTGATTACCACATCATACCTTCCTGGTTTTGCTGATGGAGACTTTGAAATCTCCTTCAGGTTTTTTACTGCATCTTCAATTCTCTTCTGTACATCAAGTTCCCTGAAGTTTTCCATGCCTCCAGTGGTTCCGAACTGCCTGTAAATTTCTTCAAAGGAGTTGCCATCCTTATAACCACCAACCATGAAATAACCGATCCTCGAAAGGCTGGATTCTATTATGCTCCCTGAGGTATTCTGGTATATTTGCCTGATCTTCCTGTGGTAGATTGCATTCATTCTCACTGAGAGATCATAGCCCTTCATCATTTCATCAGCGTTTTTCATGATTTCCATCCTGTCCGAACTCTGGATGTCTTCTACCTTGTGTTTTCCAAGAGCTTCCCATTTGTCCCTGATTCCTCCAGACATGTCAAGCTTGTTTCTGCCTCCTCTGTGGCTATTCCTTAAAACTCTGTCTATAATTTCCTGTATCCGGTCAAAATCGAAGGATGAAATAAATCCCATGGCAATGGATTCGTTCATTGCCCTTATTGCAATTCCTTCCCCTGATGAAGTTCCTTCCCCCTGGAATTCTGAATTTCTCATGGAAGCCTCAGTACTCTCTCCCGACATATATCTTACTTCACCGTACATCGCCCCTTTTTCCAGTTTATCCAGAATTCTGTCCATCAGTTCAATCATGTTCTTCAGCTCTTCTCCTTCTCCCTCTTTGTCCTAGATTCATAATCGTCAAATATATCAGATAGGACCTTTCCAAAGTTCCAGCCTGAGGAGCTTTCTGTCATGTTTATTTTCCTGCCAATTAGTCTTGTCCTTATGGAATATTTTATCCTTCCTTCTTCACTGTGGTGCTTCACAACGTGGATATTCATGGTCCCATTCTTTAGATTTTCCAGCTTTGAATATCTGTCCGTGAATTTTTCAACCATGGAATATATTGTAGAATACAGGTCTGTATCTCCCACTCCGAGTCCTGAAATATTTACCAGCATGCCTTCTGTGCTCTCCTTTGACCAGAGTGAACTAATTATGTCGTCAACACTCAGTATGCCCACTATCCTCTTTCCCTTGTCGCAGATTGCTATAGTGTGAAGATGGTTTTTTACGAGTTCCTCAGATGCGGTGAAAAGATCATCATCCTCATAACAGAATACTGGTTGCTCCATAAGGGACTTAATATCTATATCCGGGTGATTCCTCTCTCCCGTGAAGTCTCCCTTCCTGACCCTTTCTTTCGTTTTCATCTCATAATCCAGTACATTTTCAATTCTGATGAGGCCAAGAAGGTTTGTCTTCTCATCTGCCACATTGATTGTGTCCACATCATGCGCCCTGACCTTTTCCATAATTGATTCCAGATCCTCATCGGGCTTTGCGAAATAGGCATCCTGCATCAGATCAAATGTCTGGACACCCTTCAGCTCATCAAATTCTTCAATGTTCTTTATTATGTCAGTCCTGGAAACTACTCCTGCAATCTTTCCATTTTCCACCACGGGAAGTGCTCCCATTGCACTGTCTCTGAGTAGGTTTACCACTTTTTCAAGAGTATCTCTTCTTGTAAGTTCGGGTGATTTCACAACGAAATTCTTTATCTTTGAATTAAGATGAATGCTCCTTCTTCTAAGTATATCCCTGTAGCTGATCATTCCCAGGTATTTTTTTCCAGACTCCACTGGAAGCTGGGCAATCTTGTTATCTCTCATCCTGTTCAGTGCAAGAGATACTGTTGTTTCCTCATCAATTGTCAATGGGTTCTTTGTCATTATATCTTCAACTGTTTTCATAATTTCACCTGCAAAATTTTATGCTGGAATTTCTCAGGACCTCAGTGATCCTGCTTCTCATGTCCTTTCCCTTTATGGCATCGGCGACTATCTCTCCAAGTGTAACCATATCTGTAAGTCCCATTCTTGTTATTTCAGCCGTACCGAGCCTCCCTTCCGTATCTGCTATTATTCTGTTATTCTCAAGGTTTTTGCTTATTGTTCTGAAATCACCATATTTCTGGAAATTATCCTTAGAGAGAATTATCTGGTGACTTTCAGAATACCACGGAGCATATTTTATGGCTATGCCTGAATCATTGAGTGTTCTGGCAAGAGTATAGGTGTTTGAAACAATCCATCCTGCATAACTCTCTCCGAATGTTATAAGGTCCTGTGCAGCAATACCAAGGCCTGCAATCCTGTTCGGGTGATAGTTATCCATTGTTTTCCACACAACGTTTTCACCGATCTTTCCTGCCAGTTCCTCATTGTTGGTAAGTACTATCCCACCTTGAGGACCGAAGAATGTCTTGTGTGTTGAACCGAATAAAATGTCTGAATATTTCAGTGCGTCTGGCTGGAATTTCTTTCCAGCAATCAGTCCCATGACGTGGGAACCATCATAAAGAAGTTTTGATCCCGCTTTATCGCATATTTCCCTTATTCTCGCAAGATCATAATGCTTTACAAAGAAAGACTGGCCAAGAACAACTGCCTTCGGTTTAATCTCCATGGCCTTCTTTTCAAACGAATCGTAATCAATTTCCTGTTTTTCCTCAATGTAAGGAATGAATTCTGTTTTGAAGCCAAGCATGGCTGGAAGATAGTTTTCCATGTATCCTGTGTATCCACCAAACTCCTCACTTATTGCCATTATTGTGTCGTTCTTTTGAATTGTGCTCAGTAAACTGATCTCTGCTGCAATATGACCACCCAACGGCCTTATTTCGGCAAACTTGGAACCATATAGTGTTTTGATGTTTTTCTCTGTTTCATTGAAAATGTTCTCTATCATCTCTGTTCCGCCATAGGCATTTCTGCCATCCGGCATAACGTGGGAATATCTTCCACCGAGATCAGTTCCCAATGCCATCTTCACGTGAGAGCAGAGAAAATTCTCTGATGCCTGAAGATTCAGGACATCCCTCCTGTACCTCCCATAATTGTCTACCATTTCTACGATCGATGCCATTAATTCTCCCCTATGGTAATTAGCAAGCGGTTATTATAAAATTTGGATTGTTTTCACTTATTAAATATGAAATATTTAAAAAGTATAAATTTCCTTCATGATATTTGATTTCAAAGGAAGGATAAGATCAGGTGGTTCTGGGCATATAATCTATGTTTGCATTTTTTGTCTCAATTCCAAAATAGAACCAGTAAACGGACGCAGACAATCCAAGTGCCCAGAGTATCACATTGATGAGCAAAAAGTTATAAAGATTCAGGCTGCTAGTGTAAAAGGTGAATATTGGGTAAGCTATCATGGGCCATAACCTGGTTAATCCTATAAGTGCTGATCTGTTTCTTGTGCCATAAAGTTCAGGTTCAAGAACTGATCTTGAAGCATAGGCAAATTCACTCATGAACATGTTTGCAAAAAGTAGTGGGAGAAATATAACCATGTTTTGCAAGTATGGGACCATTATGAATATTGCAACCATTGTAACCGTGCCAAACAGGAAAGAAAGTAGTGTATAGTTCTTTCTTCCCCTTGAAATAAGTGGAGCCGCAATGAAACCTGCCACAGAAGAACCCAGCAGTGCTACAAAAATGATCAGATCATCTTCAGAGCTATTTGGAAATTCTATGGGGGCAAGAACGTAAGCCATTAGGCCGAATGTGAGATACTGAGATACAGCTATTACGCCAAGAAAAACGAAGGATGGAAGGAGGCTTGGCTGGGAAATCCTTTCACCATCATCCCTCAATTCTATTTTCTCCCTCTCCTTTCTGTATTCATCAGTATTACCAGATTCTTTCAGCCACATCTGGGATTCCGGGATCACTCTCCTGAGTGCAACTATAAACAAAATCAGTAACAGGGAACCAATCAGGAGAACAGCCCTGTCCTGCAGATCATTAACCACTATGAAAAATAGTCCAGCCATTAGGGCGCTGCCGATATTGTCCATATTGGTAAGGATCGTCAGCCAGAATGGCCTCTTATCTGCATCTGTATTTTCAGCCACCAGTGAAAGCGAGGATGGTTCTTCACCACCAACTCCAAATTCCGCAAGTATTAGGCCGAGCAGCAAGGGAATGAAGGTGTAGCTCAGACTTATAACAATAATTCCAATGGTATAAAATGACATTGTAATTAGAAAAACCTTTTTTCTACCTATGGCATCAGCAAGAAATCCCATGGAAAGATTGCCTGCTGGTACAACCAGTGGCCCTATCAAGAGAAATATGAGCTTTCCCGTGTGATTTAGATTTCCGATTATTGATCCAGATGCAGCAAGCGGTCCTATTGTACCAACTATCCCCCAGAAAATAAATGCAAAGGACGTTGAGGCAAGGAGGGATGATCTGTATTTATTCATACAGAAAACCTCCGCATTTTAGACCTGTAACAAACAAACTCCTTTTTACGATGCCGTATATTATATCCATCTTCTCCCTCCGCCGGAATTACCCGGGTCAGGTTCAAAGGGTCGATCTTCTGATCCTCTCAGCCAATGGCTCCCCTGAACATGAGTAAATTTTCTCAAATTATTAAAGCGTTTTGTTTTTATAATTGAATCTCAGTACATGCCAATCCTGGAATTTGTTCATGGAATAAGGAAGGATAAGATTTCTTTCATCCCATAAAGTTCACAATTCGAAATAATGGATATTGTTTTAAGCCGGATATGCATATTTAACAGATGAAAATAAGCCTTAGAATAATTTCATCCTCATACAGGACTTCAGATACGGTTGTGGAGATTTTTGGGAGGACAGCTGACGGCTCATCAGTAACGGTCCTGTGTGGCGGTTTTGATCCATATTTTGACGTTATAGAACCAAAAGAGCAGGAAATAGAAGGAATCAAGAAAAATCCTGAATTTAAGAGAATGGAGGAACTTGAATTATGGGTCAAGGGGGAGACAAGGAAAGCAATAAGAATTTATGTCAATCATCCATATAAAGTGCCGGAATTACGTTCCCTGTTTGTTTCAACGGTAATGGCTGCAGATATACCATTCCATCACAGATTCATCTATGATCTTGATCTTGGTGCATGTGTTGAGGTTGAAGGTGAGGAGGTCATTGACAGGAATAGATATCATACAGACATGGTATTAAGATCCGATATCAAGAGCATAAAGACAACGGACGATTTCACACCTGATGTAAGGGTGCTCAGTTTTGATATAGAAAATGCATTCCCTCCCGATGAAGGAGATACATTCGGTAAGATCATAGTAATAGGATATTCCATAAGAAGCAGGAAAGGGGTAGAACCAGAGAAAGGTGCCATTACTGGGGAAGAGAAGGAGATTCTATCAAATTTTAATAAGCTTGTACTGGAAAAAGATCCGGATATCATCATAGGATACAACATTGATGGTTACGATCTACCTGTAATTGAATACAGGATGGAAAGATACGGCCTCACACTTGATATAGGAA
>JAMDCG010000082.1 GCA_023489425.1 Thermoplasmatota archaeon | reverse complement strand
TCTGCAGTAAACTTAAGCTCTCCCTGGATACAAGAAAACAGGCAGCTGAAATAATTAAACTTGCACAGGATAATGACCTTACATCAGGAAAAGGTCCAACTGGAGTGGCCGCTGCAGCCATATACATAGCATCAATTCTTATGAATGAAAGGAGAACCCAAAGATCTGTAGCTGAAGTTGCAGGAGTAACCGAAGTGACAATCAGAAACAGGTACAAGGAGCTAACAGAAAAGCTAAATCTCGAAGTTCAGGAATAATCTTCATATATTTTTTCAACAATTTCAAAAATTTTTAAAAATTCATCAGTTATACTGTATATTGAAGAAAGTTTAACATTATTTATTTTAATTGTTAATTTTTCAGTTTCCACTCTTTCCATTATAACAAAGCCATCGTTTTCTGGTGATGCACACTTTATAAAAGCGTCTATTGTTTCACTGGGGCCACTAATTGATAAACTAATATCCATTAAACCAATTTACTTCATATTACAATAGTTTTTAATTTTTATCTATTAGGTATAGAAGAAATAATAAAGTTAAATGAGGTGAGGTAATTAAAATTAAATGGAAAAGATAAGAAGATTGAAAAGCTCTGAGTCAATTAATGATATAATAAAAATCAGTGAAGTTGGTAAACCAACCTTTGATCACTTTATCCCTTTATTTGTTAGGCAAGCACTCGCTAGTTCAGGAGAAGTATTTGTGTCAAAGGAAGGTGGAAGTTTAAGGGGGTTATACATATACGATCCCATAGAGGAAACAGGAACGTGTTTTACCGATAGTATCAGTGCGGCAAAGAATTTCTATTCACTGGGTTTAGGTTCAGAATTTTTTTCCAAAATAAAGTTCAAAGAAGATGCCAAAATTGAAAAGATAAATTATTTGAATATTTCTTGTTATGAGTCCAGTCTTAATATTAGAAATCATATTGAAATTCTTGATTTTTCAAGACTATCAGACATTATAAAGTTCTTGAAAAAAGCATATCATAAAGTGAATGAAAAATGGGTAGCAACTGCTATGGAAACCGGGGAAAAATGTTTTTGCTGTGAGGTAGACAATCGCATTGTGGGAATGGGTTGGATTTCTCCCTTCATGAATGTGGCAAGATTGCACAGTCTATATGTGGAACCTGAATACAGGCATATTTCCATAGGAAAGGATCTCTTAATATCTAGACTATATTATGCTGCTCATTCTGGCATAAATAAGGTTATATCTGAAATACCCGAACAAAGTATTTATTCACAGCGAATTGCAACTGAGCAGGGTTTCAGAATTGATGGACTCCTCTACAATTACCAAAGAACAGACACTTTTAATAACAGGGATTAGTTTCTCGGTGCCCCGCAGTATGGACACTTTTCTGCGGTAGAATCAATGAGTGCCCCACAGTACTGGCATTTGACCTTAACCACCTCTTTTATTACAACCTGTTCTGTTTCCTTTGATTCAGGATTTAAGTGTATTTCCGTTTTATTTTTATCCTCACTATTTTCAGTCATTTTTAAATTCCCTCCATTAGTGGAATGCTTCTTGATCTTATTTTTGTTTCCATTGCTGATCACTAAGGCTATTATTACTATTAATGCAAGAATAAATACTAGAGCTATTGCAATGTAGAAATATGGAAAAAATGAAGATTTCTCAGTATTCACATGTGTCGGAGAAATGCTTACCCCATAACTCGAATCCTTGACATATAGAGTATTTGAGCAGATAAATCCATCTCCCTGGCCATTTGAATCAACTTCTTTGTAGTCATAGGCAACTATGAATCCAGAAGATTTATCATAATAGGCATCCCACGTATAGGTTGCATTAAAGATCCCGTATGAATCATTCCTTACATAGGTTCCATTTCCCTGAAGGAATATGGTTGTAATTTGCCCATTAGTTCCACCTGGTGAATAGATGTAATCTGTAGATACAACTTTCATGTTAGTATTTAGAACCTGTTTCTCAGAGTTCACGGGAATAGATACATTTGTAAAGAACCAAACATGTGGATTTATGTAACCAGTTTCATTATCTGTGCTGTATGTATAGCTGCAGTTATAGGTCGAAAATGTGAAGTTCCCTCTGGCCATCTGGTTATTGAAATAATTATAATCACTGGATCTGATTGCACAGGAATAGTTGTAATTCATTGAGACTCTATCATTGTGCAATAACTGTGTAACGGATTCAGTTCCGTTTATCCATGCATTACCATAATAGCCACTGTAATTTCCCTTACCAGCATTTACCTGAATATATTCATCATAGTTGAAATAAGTACCCTTTTGTGGCTCTGCCTGTATATGGATGGCTGGAATAGCTAAACCCAGGAAAATAATGAATACAAAAGCTGAGATGATGTTTTTACGCATCATCCTGAAAATCCACCTACTGAGTGTATATGTGCCGGATGAACTCCTCCAATACCACTGAATGTGGAATAATAGCATCCCTGCACCATAAGCATTGGCATGAAGAACGGAAACAGGAATGGTGAGGGCATATAGTAGAAATGGTATGGAGTATTCATAACAGGTGCCTTTGAATCAACGTTGGTAATTAACTCATTTCTGATTCCATGTACCAGACTTACTGCGGCTGCCATGATCTCTGACCTTTCAAATCCTGAAACACTATTCTCCAGAATATTATACGCCTTTGAAAGAAGATCCAGAGTTTCATTTGATTCCATGACCGGGACTGTAGCCACAACAGTAGAGGCGACCAGAGGATATTCAAGGTAATTTTTAATGGCATCAATTATCACTGAAAGTTTATCTTTTATTTCATCGGGCTGTAATTCTGAAATGGCAACGTAAGCAGAAGATAACTCCATATCTTCTGATTCATCATATCCCCATTGGGAAAAAATTTGCCTCATTTTCACAAACTTATTCCTGGTATCATTTATATCCTTGTTAATTGAAGCCATAATTGCTGCTGACTCATATGATGGAGTTAACTTCCTGAATTCATCCAAATTGTCAAAGGGATATGTTCCATCATATCTTCTGGAAAGATACATAATCGCTGCTACTGCTGTTGCTGATTCCCTCGGAATATGACTTTCATGTCTTACCTTTTTGAACACTTCCTTAAACTCATCCATATCTGAGGAAACATCTTTACCAGATCCTGTAAGTATTTCCGTTGCCATCAACCGATTTTCTATGTTTTTTGTAAATGAACCCATCTCTTGATATATACTGTGAAACTTATTTTCCATGGATGTCACATCATCTCTGAATTTGGCCAAGCCAATGGCTGTGCTAAGAAGCGTAGATTTCTGTTCAACATCTGGTATAATGCCTTCAAGATAAGTATAATAAATCTTACTGGTTTTGACTATATCGTTAAGCTGATTTAATGTGGTTGACATGTCCTTTTCATAATTTGTGAAATCTTCATCAGAAAATCTATACAGTCTTAATGCAAGATCATGTACACACACTTTTCCCTTATCAGTAAGGTAAATGTACACTTCATTATAAGGCACGAGATTATTGAGAAGCGATTTCTTAGCCATCAACTGATTGAGTTTTTCTTCCTGTGTTTTTTCTATATTATAAACATCCTGAACTTCTGTTTCCTGCTTTTTGACGTCCATTTCCAGTTCCTTTTTTTTATCTTTTTTTTCAAGATGGAATCTTATTGAATGTTCCTTCCGTTCTTTTTCTTCCAGTTCCGACCTTTCTTTCTGAAATTGCTCCTTTTCAGATGAAATCTGGCTGGATAAATTCTCCATTTGTGAGACCTCACTTTTCAATCCATTATAATCATCTTTGCTGTATATGTTCAGATAATTCTGTTCCTTTAAATAATTCAAACTTTGTGAATCTATTGCCACATCCAGTTTTCCCATGGACGTTTCTTTCAGAAAGTTGTAAATTTCCAGAGATTTAATCTATTTCACCTTATTTAGCATAGTAAAACTGCTATTTAAATTATCATATTTAAGATCATTCTTAATTATGAGGTCAACCCTTCCGTTGTTTTCATCTATTTCTATATATTTATCTCCATCGGTTGCCATTTCGAGAATGGATTGTAACTGCATTCTTCTTTCTATTGGTGTACCAAATCTCCTTATTCTCTCTTCATCAATTCTTGTGTAAGCATACATCAATTCGTAAAGTGATCTGTAAAATTGATCTGTTATGGTCTCTCCTATTTTCTCTTCCATGACGTATCTTCTTTCTACACCCTCAAGATCAACGAAGAAGATGGTACCGTCAGATGATAAAACAGCATCCTTATCAAGCCATACATCAAAGAAATCAAGTCCTGAATAGATCCTGTCATCTTCTTTTTTAAGTGTTCTTGAAAATGCTGTAAGGGCTGCCAAACCAGATTTCATAAAATTCACCATAAATTCTGTAGAAGCACGGTTATCATTAATGTTGAACATCTCAAACACCTTGCTGATATTATTTCCAACTGTGCTTGTGGCATGGAAATATAATCTTATATTGGAAGGCATCAAACGTATTTCCTGAACAAAGTCTCCATTATATTTTCTGTACCAGTAAAGTTCTCTTATTCTTTCCTGAAGTTCCTTCTCCATTGATACTATCCCAATAACTGGAGCTATTCTAAACCCATTAATGGAAGTTGGATCTGCCATTTCCGAAGTATTCATTGCAATTCTGGCTAGTTCCAGTCCCTGGCCGCCGTATGGAGACCCCCTAAGCCATGTCTCTCCTGTGATAAATCTATTACCACGATATCCAGAATTTTCTATCTTCTTCCTGTATTCAGGGTTTTCTGTAAGATCACTTATACTGTATGTATTAAGTGGTTCAAGCGAATATGGGTCAACTGTTGACCCAACACCCTTTATTGAAAGAAAAAAATCAGTTTGATCTACTGTACAAACAGGTTCAGGTCTTATGGCTCCTCTGTTATCATCCTCAATAAAGGAAACTGGTTGGATATTCTTATAACCTTCAATCTGGATTATAGATTCTGGCAGGTAGAATTTGTCAATGTCATCAAGGTTATAATTTCGGAAATTTTTACTTCTTATTTTATAGGATGGTTCCTGAGGATACAGAATTAAATCCTTACCAAATATGTTCATGATCCTGATGATGCTGGAAACGTTTAAAAATATTCCACACTATCATTAAGTATACTGATTAATGACTAATGTTAATCTTATTTTCGAATTGATTTCTACTGCTCCAAGGTCATCTTAAACAACTTCCTTCAAAAAGTCTTAAATTGGGAGTAAATATAACGGCTTGGGAAATAGAAGCGGAGGTTGCCGAGCTAGGTCAAAGGCGGCAGACTCAAGATCTGCTTCCGTAGGGGTTCGCCGGTTCGAATCCGGCCCTCCGCATTCTCTTAATTATGATCGTAAGAAGAGTAATTATTTTATTGTCTACGATTGAATATTTTAATCCTACCTTAGTGTGATTAATAATCTAAAATTACTAATGAAAATAGGTATTTTAATTGTAATCTATAATGTAGGTGAAGTGTAATCAGGTGAGTGGATC
Source organism: Thermoplasmatota archaeon (assembly GCA_023489425.1). Next base: position 1,009 of record JAMDCG010000082.1, on the reverse strand, counting down.
ATACCAAATTCATGTAATAAGAGTCAATTTCTACTTGAGAAAACAATACAGTTACTATAATAAAATCTTACAGAAAAAATTATTTTTTTTGAAAAATAAATATATACTCATGCTTGAACACATAAAACCCACCCTTTAATGCTCTGTATCTCCAGAGATCATTTTGCTCTCTCTTTCCCTTGGTAACTTCAAAATTCTTTACAACAATTGATTTAAGGATAAAGCCAGAATCAATAACTCTCTCCATTGCATGAAAACCGAGAGGAATCCAGTTGCCTTTGCTGTATTTATCCCCGATCACGAGTGCCATGTATCTCCTTTTTTCAAGAACTCTTGAAAGATTATTGATAACTTTCGTCAGCATATTCAGAAATTTTGATTCATCTGGAGCATTTGAAAGATCATTTTCTGAAGTCCCAAACTTTATTATATCCCAGTATGGAGGATGAAGAATAATCAGCTGGGCAGAGTTCACATTATGTGATTCAAGAATACTGGTTATATCAAAAGTCTGGCTATCGCCAATAACTATATCCTGAAAGTTATGTTCGCTGTTGACAGCCTTTGAAACATTCAACATAGCCATATTGGCAACATCACTTGAAATTTCTATACCAATTCCATTTCTGCCAAGTTTCGCACATTCAATAAGAGTTGTTCCACTTCCGAGAAATCCATCTACTACAACATCTCCCTTTTTTGTGTACCTTCTGAGAAGTTGATATGGAATTTGGGGTACAAAATTTCCCCAGTATGAAGCATTATGAGGGCCACTGCTGTCCCTTTTCTTAAAAATCCATAAACTGTCAGTTATAATATCTCCATACAGTTTCCATCTACTTAGGTTAATGTCATTAATTTTGGAGTTTTGTGGTTCACCGAGATTTTTAAGAAAAGGGACAGCAGTGGCCCTCATAATGCTTCATACTGGGGAAATTTTGTACCCCAAATTCCATATCAACTTCTCAGAAGGTACACAAAAAAGGGAGATGTTGTAGTAGATGGATTT
>JAMDCG010000122.1 GCA_023489425.1 Thermoplasmatota archaeon | reverse complement strand
CTGATCTTATGTTTTCTGTAGTTAACAAATCATTCATAACATTTTTGAATGAATCTGGTTTTTTAGCAGAGCAAACTATTCGGTAAAAAAGATTCTTTATCCCAAAGTTTTCAAGTAATGGAATTACGTATTTCTCTGGAGTGTTTGTAAGTAATATGTGCCTTATTTCTTGCTTTTTTAGTATCTTTACTGCTGTACTCTGCAGGTTAATTTTAATCTTACCTTCATTCATTTTTTCTCTGGTTCTGGCAAAACACATGTCCATCTCTTCCCTGGATACAGAACCATTGGCTAGATTTGCAATAATGGCCCAGCCATCATCGCCTACTTTATTTTCTTTATCCTTGATTACCTGCATTGATTTATTTGCAAAGGAATCACTGTTCTTCATTACGCTTTCAATACATTTTGCATATTCCCTGTAGGAGTCTTCAGAGTGATATATAGTTCCATCGAAGTCCCATAGTATTACTTTAATTGGTTTTTTAAACATAATTTATCATCAACTTTTCAAGCTTTTCTCTCAGTTCCGTCTGTATCTCCTTTTTTCGTAAACTACTGTCGACCCATACGACAACGGTCTTTCCCTCTGAAAATATTTTTTTATAGTCTTCAGATATAATTTTATGGCTAAATACACAGCTAGTTCTGCCGAGACCTGATATCCATGTGAGTACAACAGGTTCATCTTCAAAATGAATGGGTGCTCTAAAATCTATCTCAGCATGATTCACTACGAAACTAACATCCCGTGAGATGAATCCTCCCAAATACTCTCTGAAGAAGTTTGTTCGTCCCAGTTCATAGTATGTCAAAAACACTGCATTGTTCACGTGCCCAAGTGCGTCTAAATCGCCGTATCTCATCTGTATTTTGGTGGATTGAATATTCTCCATGACCCTGAATTTTCTTAAGCAATATAAGGTAAATGATAGGATTTATCTTGCAAAAGTGTATCTTACTATATTTGTTACAGATGGTATTCCTTAAATACCTAACATTTTACTAATAAACATTTTATACAGTCATGTAATCAATTAATAAAATAGATGGAATTTATAAATATTAAGAAATGGTCTCAGAGAGAAATTCGTAGTATGATGCTAAATTAATGTAATGGTGAAAAAGATGGATCGTGAAAATAATCAGGTTGATGATTATACAAGAATTTGGAGAAGCCTTGGAACTATATACAAGCTTATGTACAACGGAATGGAAAAGAAATTTGATGAAGTTGGGAGTAATGTTCTCGAATATAGAATATTAAGAATTCTTGCCGAATCTGGGAAGAAAACCATGGCTAATCTCGCGGACCTGAACTTTGTAACACAGGCCTGGATAACAGGAATGACTGACAAGATGGAAGAGAAGGGATATGTAAAAAGGGTTAGATCTTCAGATGATAGAAGGGTTATATATGTTGAACTAACTGAAAAGGGGAAGGAATTCATTGAGAAAATGAGAAAAGTACACGATGAATTTTTAAAGAGCTTCCTTTCATTTATACCTCCCGACGATACCTCAAAAATGGCAGATATTGTGGAGAACTTTTCCGAGGAACTGGAAAAAAGAGTTGTTACCTCTTTATAAGAAATTTTATATATCCAAGGAGAAGGAGAATTACAACGAAAATATTGATGGTGAATTTCTTCTTACTTTTCTTCTCTGGGCTTCCTGCAAAGGAATCCAGGCCACAACCAATCACCGGCATATTATTGTGATCGAATCATAGTTTAATAAAGAAAAGCCTTAAATGTTAGGTTGTAACACAAATCAAAAGTAATAAATCTCAATTTACAATAGCCAGTTAAGCTCCAGTAGTGTAGCCAGGCCAAGCATTAGAGGCTCTCAATCTCTCGACTCGGGTTCAAATCCCGACTGGAGCATATTTGAATGATTATGAATTTTTAAGGTAAGTTATCTGAAACGAATTTCTACTATCTCAAATTTTTTCCAGTTCCTTCAAATCAGATTGTTTATAAATTTCACCAAGTTCCATTGCTGATATCATAATATTTTTATGAATTGATCTCTTTGGAAGGTCCCAGTGCTTCTTTAAGCCTGCCATGAATAGTGACGAAATGTTTTTGTCAACGATGTAAAAATTGGTAAGGATACTTCCCTTTATCTCAGCTTCATAAAAGAGAGTTCCATAGTATTTACTAACTATCTCATTATTAAAGTCAGAAAAAAAGTTTGTTTTAACATCTATTTCAAAAACCCCTGATGGTATACTTACATATACCATATTTGACCTAACAGTACTTTCAACGTTATCTAATTTGAAAATTAGTTTATCATGGGAACCGTTTGTGAAATAGTTTGGAATGAATTTTCCCTCATTTTGGAAAACGCCACTATTCTCATTCTGAATGTTCTGTAAAGTCATATGCCATTCAGTTTTTATTAAGAATAGATCATTAATATTACCTCCAAATTCAAGAAAAAGTTTTATTATATACGGCATCTTTGGACTCTGCCTTCCAAAATAAATTATATCAACCTCCTGAACGTGAGTGTCAACGAATTCCAGAAGAATTTTTGACACATTTTCCCTAGAATCATCAATAAACTCAAGCTGAATATATGCATCCTGAGAATGGGAGAGTATACATGGATTAACCCTTGACCATTTCGTTTCATTCAGTTTGTTCAAGAGTGAAAATAGCTCGTCTTCAACTTTTATCTGTAAGAACATATCGCTTACGATCTTCATCCTTGTTCCTTCAAATTCAGAATCTTTTTCAAGATTAACCCTGTCAAGATCTGATAACTTTCTTTCCAGGTTTCTGTAGAAATAGAGTTCTTTATTTTCCCGGCTAAGAAAAAAGAAGGAGTTTTCTAACATCATTTTTCTGTTAAATAGACGCAATTCGCGTGGGAATCTTTGCCTAATTCTTATTATAGCACACATATCAAGGACTTCAGAACTCCACATGTAAGGGGCATTTGTCGTGAGGTATAAAAATTTATCATATTTTATATAGAATGGCATATCATAAAATGAGATAACTGGAAAGTTTATTCTTAAATATCTAAAAATTTATACTTGATCAAATGGGTCTCGTATTCATGAAATTGCTGGAAATTTTCTCCCCATTGTTTCTTCCTTTTTTATAACAGAAGGCCCGCAGATTTAACTAAAATTAGGCTTCTTCTCGTTTGGTACCTGATTTAACAGCTATCAAAGTAATTTTAGATAATGAGAAGAATTTTTTAAAAGATCTGTTAAACTACACTAATTCTTTCCCCATATCTTTCGTTTGAACCTCTATCATATATTGAATTGGATTCCATCTCTGGACAAAGGAAAGACAAATTCCATTAAATGGGGTTAATTCTGAAAAATTGGTTTTTACTTTCCACTCTTTGTGTTTTTACCTTTTGTGCCACTAGGAGCCTTCTTCCTTGATGTACTGCTCTTTACGACCCTCTTTCCCGATGATTTACTAATACCAAGCTGCTTCATCAATTCCTCAACAGTCTTTGCCTCAGAGATTTGCTTTGCTGCGTCTGGTTCCCCAATATAAAGAAGCCAGCTCTGAATATGCCCTTCCTTCAGATGATACTCTACGCACAGTGGATCTTCTTTAGACAGTCTAGCTATTTCGCTATTAAGTTCTTTTAAATTTGAAGCCGAACCAACTTCAATTCCATAACTCTTAAAGTAAAACTTATCCATATATAATAAAGGATGAAAGGCATTTAAACATTACTACCAGATTGTTAAAATGTTTTGCCTCAATTGTATCCAGTTGGAGATATTATAAATATTGAGATTGACTATTTGTGTTTGTGTACACGGATGATCTTCATATGGGTTGTTCAGGATGGAGTTACAGCAGGTGGATTGGTAAATTTTATCCTGAAGGTTCTCATCTAAACAAACTCCTCTCCATGTATTCGAATACGTTCGACTCTGTTGAAGTTGATTCAACTTATTATTCTACTCCTTCAGTAAAAACAGTTTCATCATGGTACGAATCTACCACAACGAACTTTAAATTCTGCCCAAAACTTGACAGAACCATAACGCATGTTAATCTTCTCCGTGATGTAGAGGATAAACTTCAACTTTTCATTAGCAAAATGAGGTTGCTCCATAATAAATTAGGACCGATTCTCATACAGCTACCACCATACCTTAATTTTGATCCTCGTCTCCTTGAGAATTTCATAAAAATATTGCCGAAGGATTTAGAATTTGCAGTTGAATTCAGGAATAATTCATGGCTGAATGATAAAACTAAGTCACTGCTTGAAAGTTATAATATTATAACAGTCTGGTCTGATTCCCCATTCACAAAGAAAGTATTATGGCACACAGGCAATTCTATCTATCTAAGACTGCTTGGAGATAGAAGTATTAATGAAACAGAATTTGGAACCGTTCAAAGGGAGAGGGATGATGATATAACAAGGTGGGCTGAGATTATAAGAAATGATGAAGGCAGAGTTGCATACATATTTGCAAATAATCATTATGAAGGATTCTCTCCGCACACAGTGGATCTGCTTAAGGAAAAACTTGGACTCGACAGGTCAACATGGCCAATAAATCATCCGGATGACAAGGATGATAGACAGACAACTCTTTTTTAGTCCTATCTAAAGATGATAGTTATGCATTAAAATATTAGATATTAAGTTTGATAGAATGGGTATTAATTATATTAGGTAATTTCCTTTTAAAAGCAAGTAATATTTTATTTTAAGACTCTAAAATTATATAGTGATTTGTCCTTATAGACATATGTCAGGTTCTAATATGGAAGGAATCACCTTAAGGGTTGCAGAGGCTAATTCTACTGACCCTGGGATGTCCAGAGTAAGACTGGATGAGGATTCAAGGTTCCAGTTAAATGTGGAAATTGGAGATGTAGTAGAAATAGAAAAGTCCAAGAGAACTGTGGGAAGAGTTTTTAGAGCACGACCTGAAGATGAGAACAAGATGATTGTGAGGATTGACAGTGTAATGAGGAATAACTGTGGTGCCTCAATCGGTGATAAAGTAAAGGTCAAAAAAGTGAAGACCGATATAGCTACAAGAGTTGTTCTCGCACCAATTATTAGAAAGGAGCAGAGATTAAAGTTTGGTGAAGGTATAGATGATTTTGTTCAGAGGGCTCTCATTAGGAGGCCAATGATAGAACAGGATAATATAAGTGTTCCAGGACTTACTTTGGCAGGACACTCAGGTCTACTGTTCAAGGTTGTAAAGACTGTACCACCAAAGGTACCCATTGAAATTGGGGAAACTACAAAGATTGAAATAAGAGAAGAACCAGCTTCTGAGGTACTTGAGGACGTTTCAAGAATAAGTTATGAAGATATTGGCGGGTTATCAGATCAGCTTGGAAAAGTCAGAGAAATAATAGAACTTCCACTCAAGCACCCTGAGCTATTTGAAAGACTGGGGATAAGACCGCCAAAAGGTGTACTGCTGTTTGGTCCGCCAGGAACTGGAAAGACATTAATTGCAAGAGCGGTTGCAAATGAATCAGGGGCTAATTTCTTTTCAATAAACGGACCAGAGATAATGAGCAAATACTATGGACAGAGTGAGCAGAAACTGCGTGAAATATTCACGAATGCAGAAGAAAAAGAACCGTCTATAATTTTCATAGATGAAATAGACTCCATAGCCCCAAAGAGGGAAGAGGTGCAGGGAGAGGTAGAAAGGAGGGTTGTCGCCCAGTTGCTGACACTTATGGATGGTCTAAAGGAAAGAGGTCACGTGATTGTGATTGGAGCCACCAACAGGATAGATGCAGTTGATCCTGCACTGAGAAGACCCGGAAGATTTGATCGGGAGATAAATATCGGTGTTCCCGATAAGAAAGGAAGGAAAGAGATTCTAACTATTCATTCAAGGGCAATGCCACTCAACATGGATGAGGATTCGAAATCAAAATTCCTGGATGAAATTGCAGATATGACCTATGGATTTGTTGGTGCTGATCTTGCCGCGCTTGCAAGGGAATCTGCAATGAATGCCCTCAGGAGATATCTTCCAGATATAGATCTGGATAAGCCAATACCAACCGATATACTGGAAAGAATGGCTGTGGTTGAGGATGATTTCAGGGAAGCGCTGAAGCTAATAGAGCCCAGCAGTCTTAGGGAAGTTATGGCAGAAATCCCCGATATACACTGGGATGATATCGGGGGAATGGAAGATGTTAAAAGGGAATTAAGAGAAAGTGTTGAGCTACCGTTACTTAAGCCTGAAGTTTTCAAGAAACTCGGCATAAGGGCACCAAAGGGATTCCTTCTCTACGGACCCCCAGGGGTAGGAAAAACACTACTTGCCAAGGCTGTGGCCAATGAGAGTAATGCAAACTTTATTTCCGTTAAAGGACCAGAAGTTCTGAGCAAATGGGTAGGAGAGAGTGAAAAAGCTGTCAGGGAAATATTCAAGAAGGCAAAACAGGTAGCACCCTCAATTGTTTTTCTTGATGAAATAGATTCCATTGCTCCGAGAAGAGGTGGAGGCGGAGATTCTGGAGTTACAGAAAGAATAGTTAATCAGTTGCTTACCTCAATGGATGGTGTTGAAGTACTGCAGGGCGTCGTTGTGATCGGAGCCACAAACAGACCTGATATTCTGGATAGTGCACTTATAAGGGCTGGCAGGTTTGATAAGATGATCTATATACCTCCACCTGACAAGGAGGCAAGATTGAAGATCCTTCTTGTGCATACCAGAAATATGCCTCTTGACAAGGATATAAACCTGCAAAAGATCGCAGAGGCAACAGATGGATATGTTGGTGCTGATCTGGAAAATCTGTGCCGTGAAGCTGGAATGATGGCATACAGGAATGATCCTGAAGCATCTCTGGTCTCAAACAGTGACTTTACAAAGGCAATGAAGGTCATAAAACCCTCGGTGGATCAGGAAGTAATTAACTTCTATGAGAATCTTGCAAAGAATATTGGAAAGAGTGTTAAGGAAAGAAGAAAACAGGTAGAGGAGTCCGGACTCTACAATTAAATTTTTAAGGGTTAATGAATTATATTGCTATGACACTGAAAAGATTAAAAAAAGTTTCTGGAAAATCCATAGCCACCAGTGATGGCAGAATAGTGGGGAGAATAGTTGATTTTATAACAGATGAGGGAACTGGAAGCATAATGGAAATTCTGGCTGTTCCCGCTCCTGGAAAGATAGAAAACCTGAAGAAGGATATGGAGGGTAGATATATAATCCCCTATTCTATAGTGAGACCGGGGCAGGATTTTCTTGTTGTGGATGCCGAGAAACTAAGAAGATTAAAGTGAGGATGCGGTAGGGGCGTATCTAAGTATACCGGCAACTCCACCGAATGCCTTCTTAAGAGTACTGCCCTCGTCACTCTCGTCTCCGATTATTTCCACTGTGGCTCCGGACTCTTCAGCCATTTTATAAAGTTTTGTTATGTAATCTTCTTCATGATCCATTTCCATAGCGCCACCGCATTTTGGGCAGGTATTATCATCCGGTCGTTGCATAAATTCTTGCTCATATCCACAGTTTGGACACTTATAGAAATACTTGGTCTTCCTGACTCCATCAGATAAAAGAAGGAGATCAAGAGCCTTTCTTTCCAGTGCACTCTGGATCTGTGCTTCACCATATACTGCAAGTCCTTCGTCCCCTTTTCTCAGTTCCTTCATAAATCGGTTTACCAGATCTTTTTCTCTTGTTATCTGAAGATCTTTCATTGATTCCGATGCTTTTTCCACAAGCTCCCTCAACCCTGATTCATCGGTGTATCCCACGTCGAATAGGTCAACTACCTTTCTTGTTATATCCTTGAACATGTAATCATTTTCAAAGAAAAAGTTCTTTGTTGATCCTGGCCCACCAATGAAAATACCCTTCATATCCCTTATTATGGGCATGAAGGTATTATTGACAATGTCTCCGATCTTCTTGAAATATTCATTTGCTGCAATCTCTATTAATCTCTCATAACGTCGTGATGATTGTCCACCCTGATGATGCTTACTTGGAACAAGAGATTGCTCATTAGTTACAACCTGTATATTGGTTCCATTAAGGAATCCAATGGTTGCCTCCTTTCTATCGATCACAATCAGACCGTATACTTCCTTAGCCTTCAGCTGTGCCATTAATGGCTCAGTGTAAAATTGAGAATCGCACTTGTAAATGAATGTCTGTATTGGCTCCGGCGGTTCCACTATCTGACTGTACATTTCAGTCTGATCACCTCGCTTCTGAACGTGACCCACAAAGAAAACAAGTCCCGTGTCAGGTGGCTGCTTGAAATACTTTAATTTTGACATTATTGATTCTATAGCACCCAGAACATTCTTCCTTGTTGATTTTGATTTAATATTGCTTGAAGTTGAGTATTCTTCCCTCAGATACTGTACTACATCGTATATCATCTTGTCAGGTGGAATGTATAATGATATGAGTTCTGTACCTCGTCCCTTTAGACCATCGAGTTCCTCTAATGCTTTCTTAAATTCATATCTTCTTAACTGCTTCTCGTCCGATGGCATGTATGAGAAAATTTATAATACTATATAACTTTGATGAATGAATTTCATGGAATCGTTTGTTGTTTCTGTTGGAGGGTCGATGATTAACCCTTCATCAGTTGATGTTGAGTACATCAAAGAATTTTCAAAAATAATAAAAAGTGTGGATGCGCCTAAGATTGGTATTGTTGTTGGAGGGGGTCAGACAGCAAGGACCTACGTTAATTCTATGAAGAATTTTACTGATAATGATTTCTTTCTTGATGAGATAGGTATAATGGCCACAAGGCTTAATGCAAAGATCGTTAAATCATCCATAGGGAAGCTAGAACTCAATATTCCAGAGGATGTGAATGAGGCAGTGAAACAACTGCTCATTGAGGATCGAATAGTTATGGGTGGCACAGTACCTGGACATACCACTGATACTGTATCTGTGCTTTTAGCTGAGGCTGTGGGGATTAAAAAAGTATACAATCTGACTTCGGTTGACATGGTTTATGAAGATGACCCGAAGAAAAATCCAAAGGCTAAGGCAATTGAGACAATGAATTATAAAGAGGCATTCTCCATCTCTCTCAAAAGTTACACAGGGGCTGGTAGTAACCAGTTCATGGATTCCGTAGCACTTCTAATTGCAATGAGATCTGGGATAGAAATAAATCTAATGCACGGAAAGGATCTAAATAATTTCAAAAATGCATTAAAGGGTGAAAAATTTATAGGAACAAAAATAAGGGCTGATTAACCTATCAGCCTGTCAGCAAATGTTTTTTCTGCGTCTACTACTGTGTAGCCATCTGCAGTTGATATTCTCTGTTCTGCTGGAACAATTTGGAGATAGTTTGGAACATTTTTGCTGATCCTTACAGGGAATGATTCTATGGCAGTGTTCTGGTAGAATATACCTGTGGGAATTCTGTCCCCCCATTCCTGGGCTCGTGCCATTGATCTTGCAAAAATCTGATCTGCATCCTTTATATTCTCTTTTGTTACAACAGGGTTCCAGTCCTTTTCATCTTCCATTTTGTAAACTCTCTCCTTGTACCATTCCATGGAATTTACGTTATTGTATGTTGGGCATGGTTGAAGAATATCAATCACTGCAGAACCTGGATGGCTCATGGCCTTCTTTATGATTTCCTTCAGCTGTTTCATGTCAAATGAGAATCCTCTAGCAACAAAACTGTAACCAGCACTCAGTGCAAGTGAGATTGGGTTCAATCTTGTGAATATGTTGGGTCTTGCTAGACTCTTTGTCTTTTCTCCAAGTGGCATTGTTGGGGCTGCCTGTCCCTTTGTCAGTCCGTACACCTCATTGTCATATATCATGATTGTGAGTCCAGTATTTCTTCTTCCTTCTGCAACCAAATGACCTGCTCCAATACCCATTAGATCACCGTCACCACCGGTGACAAGTACCTTCAGGTTAGGATTGGACAGTTTAACTCCCGTGGCAAATGGAATTGCTCTTCCATGAAGTGTATGGACTCCACCAACATTGATGTAATGTGGAGTCTTTCCAGAACATCCAATTCCCGATACCATAACTACCCCTAAGGGGTCCAAGTTCAATTCTGCCATTGACTGCTGTATGGATGTGAGTATTCCGAAGTCACCACATCCAGGGCACCAGTCCACGGTGACATCTGTTTTAAAATTATGCGCCATGTTTCAACACCTTCTCAACTTTTGTCTCTTTATTATTAATTATCTCTCTCGAAGCAGACAGTATTTCATCTTCTGTCATATGCCTCCCATTATATTTCAAAATCCTGTTTTCGATCTTTATTCCTGTCTTAGCCATCACTACCTCTGCCAGCTGACCGAGGAAATTGCTTTCGACATCTATGACAATCTTGGCCTTTGAAAGTATGTCCTTCACGAAATTTGCTGGGAATGGAATGAACATTTTTACGTAAAGCAGGTTTGCCTTAATTCCTTCTTCAGCAAGTAGATCTATAACATCCAGTATGGGTCCTTTCTGACTTCCCCATGTAACAAATGTCACGTCTGCATTCTTATCTCCATACAGTACTGCCTTATCTTCCATTGGAATTTCTGAATCAGCTGTTTGAAGTTTTGTGAAACGCTTAACCATCATCTTGTCTCTCACTTCAGAATCTTCAGTTACATGGCCAAGCTCATCATGCTCATCTCCTGTCATCCAGAATATATCCTTTCCGAATGCACCCAGATTTGAGATTCCATTCTTTGTATCCAGATTGTATCTCTTGAAGTCCAACCCGTGTACGTCGAATTTCATTGCATTTACAGGAACCTTCTTTCCGTCTATATGTGTGATGAAGTCTGATGTGTTTGCCAGATTCTTGTCTATGAGATGGATTACTGGCATCTGATATCTCTGTGCATAATTCAATGCATTCATTGAATCGTATATGCATTCTTCAACGTCACCTGATGCAAGGACTATTCTCGGGAATTCACCATGACCTGTGTTCATGGCAAATAGAAGATCCGACTGACCATTTCTGGTAGGAAGACCGGTACTTGGACCGCCTCTCTGATATAAAGTTACTACAAGAGGAACTTCATCTGTCCCTGCGAATGAGAAACCCTCAGCCATAAGTGAAAAACCTGGTCCACTGGTTGCTGTTGATGTTCTGGTTCCAGTAAGGGCAGCTCCTATGGCCATGGTTATTGCCGCAATCTCATCTTCTGTTTGAACTACTACAATTCCGCCTTCTTTTAGTTTAGCTGCTTCTGTATCTATCCACTTTATGTAGTTGTGCTCTTCCATTATGGTGCTTTCATCACTGGCAGGGGTTATTGGGTAATAGGTTTGCAATCTGAGGCCTCCCATCATCTTTCCTATGGCTGCCCCATCATTACCGGTTAGCATGAATCTTTTTGGATGTTCCAGATCTGGCAGAGTTTCGCCTGCAAGCTTGTTTTCACTGCAATAGTCATATGCTGCCTTTACTACAGCTATGTTTTCCTCTATTATGCTGTCCTTTCCTGCGAAGACAATTTTAATGCTATCGTTCATGTGTTTTATATTAACTCCAGAAATAGCAAGTGTCAGGGCAGCTCCAAGTGTGTTGAAGTATCTGGATGGAACCCCACCTGATATGGCTTTCTGAACAACTGAATTAAACGGCACTGGAATTGGAATTGCTCCTCTTGACTTCATCCATGATATCGCACCTGCAATTGTGTTGGGGAAATTGTCATCTGTTAGTGTTTCCTGGATTTTCTTTGCTGTATCTCTCATTATCATCCTTGCCTGAGAGAGTTCTGCTTTTTCTATTGCATTGTCATAGATAATTTTCGTTCCCTGTCCTACGTCTTCAAGATGCTCAAAAATGCTATCTGGATCAAGAGCAACCAGAAAATCTACAGGATATTTCAGTGATCGTGGCCTTTCGGCCTTTATTCTGACGTGGGTATAACTGTGCCTTCCCTTGATGTTTGAGTGGTATTCTCTCACACCAAAAACATAATAACCTGACTGTGCGAAGGCCCTGCTTATCATATTGGAGGATGTATCTATACCGCCACCCTGAGGGCCACCAACTGTTATGTTGATGTCAACTTTTGTCATCTGTATAGGTATTGATTCTTAATTAAAATAGTTAATTAGAGTAGTTATGAAATATGGTTTTCAGGATTTTTTTTATTGTTAAGGATATAATTGTATCATTCATAAATTAATTATTCATTGATATGATAGGGGTTTTCATGCTTATTGTTACAGGCATGCCCGGATCAGGGAAGGATGAATTTATAAAAGTTGCCAAAAGTATGGGATGGAAAGATTATCATATGGGTGATGTGGTAAGAAAATATGCAAAGATGAATAACATAGGCAACACAGATAAGGAAATTGGAACCTTTGCAAACTCTGAACGAGAACTTCATGGGAAAGATATCTGGGCTGTCCGTCTTTCGGAAGACATTAAAGATGATAGGAAGGTCATTGTTGATGGACTAAGAAACATGGAGGAATTTGATTATTTCAAAACAAGATTTCCAGATCTTGTTTTAATTGGAATTCATACTGATAGAGAGGAAAGGCTTAAAAGAATACAGAAAAGAGGAAGACCCGATGATGCCAAGGTTCTTGATCAACTCGTAAGCAGAGATGATAGAGAGTTGTCTTGGGGTATTGGAAATGCAATTTCTCTTGCAGAGTACATGATTGTGAACGATTCAACACTTGAGGAATTTAAAGAGAATGCCAGAAAGCTTCTGCTTAGGATCGAAAATGAAAGATTTAAGTGATTAAAGTCTTCTTGCATAATCAGAGATTGCACCAAAAAATATTTTTCCCACTGGGACGCTGTTCTCTCTTTTTCCCTTAGTTGAAAGCTGGTAACTGTAAAACATTCTTTCTGGATGTGGCATCAGACCAAGCACGTTATCATAATGTCCCGATATTCCGGCAATATTATCGGGCGAACCATTCGGATTCCATGGATAGCCTGAAATTTTCCCTTCAGGATCTACGTAGGTGAATATTGCCCTGCCATTTTCAACGTATTCCTTTTCAACGGATTCTGATGTGAATCTTATCCTTCCTTCCTTATGAGCGACTGGAATTTCAAATACCTGATCCCTTGGGATTTTCCCATCAAAAATCTTATTTCGTCCCGAATACTTCACCAGTACTGTTCTGCATTCAAACTTCCCACTTTCGTTAACGTCCAGGGCAAGTTCTCTCTTATCCATATCTGAAGAGGTTAGACCCATTTCTGATAACACCTGGAATCCATTACATGTGCCCAGTACGGGCTTACCCTGTTCTATCATTCCTTCTATTTTTTTACCAGCGGCTGTCTTCAATCTGATTGCAAAAATAATACCAGCCCTTACATAGTCTCCTGCTGAAAAACCACCTGGTATGAACAAAATCTGAAAATCTTCCAGATCAACTTTATTTTTTTCTATTTCGTGAATATGCACGTAACTGGGGTCAAGATTTGATTCCCTCAGCGACCGGAGGGCTTCTGTGTCATTGTTTGTCCCCTCCATCCTCAAAACTGCTGCTTTGGGGAGATTACTGTCCAAGTGCCTACTGGCCTCCCCTTCTTTCTTTAGCCTTCATTCTTAAACCGGTGTATCCACACTTTCTGCATTTTATTGCTTTAACTGAGTTTCTTGCATCACATCTCATGCAAATTTTCTTATTTAGTCTTCTTTCTATTGATTCTGCAAACGGCATTTTTATAACCTGATGTTACCCCTATTGAATTCAAGTTATAAACTCTTTGTGAACAGTGTGTTAGTTTTATTTGTTCCTTGAACTATGAATGGAAAGGGTAATTTGGTCCACTTAATTCAGTGAACCAAATTCCAGATATTCTTTAAAATCTATATGATTCTGGGAACAATTATTTCTATCATCAGCATTAGCAAGATCAGTGTTGTAGTGAGTGAAAGAACGGCAGCTATATTCTTTTCGTCGCGGAAGTATTTAAAACGTTCATGTTTGGATGCTATCATCAGGGTGTCCCTTAGGAATTGTGCACCATCAAATATTGCAAGTGGCAGGGCATTTGTGATAGCGAGAAGTATATTCACCCAGAAAAGCCAGTATATTGTATTTGTTGAAAACCAAAATACTTCATACCCCAGTGGAACAGAATACAGATGGGCAAAACTTGATGGCACGGGGGAAAGCCCGTCAAAGGGTAATGCTATTGATTCTATAGCTCCTTCGGGTCCTGAGGTGTATACAGAGGAGCCAAACACTAGAGATTTGTAATAGCTCATAGAAACGAGTCCAAGTCCACCATAGGTTATTCCAACACCTATGAAACTTTCATTTTTCATGGCCACTGTTAGTAAGGACGGATCCTCCGTTTTATAGAATGAATAAGTTGATCTTGTTTTAAAGGACACTGTACTTTTTATTCCTTCATGGGATGCAGCAGTAAAATTTTCTAGTCCTACATTTATTTCAGTTCCAGGACTTATTTTGTTCAGTATGTTACCAAGTACAGTTTCATTATAAACAGTCCTGTTATTTACAGAAATTATATAATCACCTAGACTTATATTTTTATAGGCAGGGTATCCTTTATAAGTTGATACTACCTGAATTCCAGCAGGTATGGAGTAATTGAAGATTTTATGACCATTATAAAATGAAGCATTCAGAAGAGTACCAGGTGTTACTGAGCAGGAAGTTGTAAGATTAACCAGGCTATTGCCTTTCATATTTCCAACTGAAAGGAGCTCGCTTCCCGTGATATTGTGTGGTGTTACAGTGTTTCCAGGATATGCAGCATCAACATATGCCCCCGGGTATGTTTGAACTGCTGCATGGGACATAGCCAGAGAAAGAAAAAGGAAGCAGATTATAGCGATGACAAAGTTTACCGCTATTCCAGCACCAACTATTCTTCTTCTGATGACTGGAGTTGTTTCCGTTATCTCTTTTTCATCAGGTTCAACAAAAGCACCGATTGGAACCACAAAAAGCATAAGTCCAACTGAATTTACCTTAATTCCATGCTTTCTTGCAACAATTCCGTGAAACATTTCATGAATCACTAGAGAGATTGCAAAGGCTATCAGCCCATAAACAATGGGGATTTCCGGATCTATCCCTGGAAGCGCAAGATATTCACTAACAGGTATATTTTCCTTCACCCTTGTTGTTAGTGATAGTACTGTACCAAGGACAAGCAGGACTATGCCCATTGCAAATAATATATAAACAAGTGGAATTGAAAGCCGTGAAAATAGTTTTGATTTTGAGCTTCCGGCTATCCTGTCCAGTATTCCCCTATTTTTTTTGACCTTAATCAGTAATAATATCCCTCCCATTGTTTGAAAATGCTTACTCTTGTTTATTGTTGGACGGAGGGCGATCATTGCTATGATCCATATCAACACTATTAGCAACCCTATCTCTAAATACGACATTTTTAGACTTCCGTACCCATGATGACAATCATTTCTAAATTACTTTTCCAAAAAGCATAGTAAAGTTTTGGAAAAACTCTGAACTAAAATTATAACTAAACACATAGTCTTCATTAATGAATATCCGAATTATTTTAATATGTCGTTGCCATGAATCATTATGAAGGTTACGTTGACCCATATTAAGGCAGATATAGGTAGTCTGCCAGGGCATACAACAGTCCACGAAGATGTATTGAACGAAGTTAAGAGATTTTTAAAGGAGCAGTCTAAGGGAATTATATGGGATCATTTTGTGGGTTATGTTGGGGATGACATACAGATAACCATGGTTCATGATAATGGAGTTAATGCCTCAGAAGTTCACAAACTTGCATGGGACGCATTCAAGTCAGGAACTGAGGTTGCCAAAAAGCTTGGTCTTTACGGAGCAGGACAGGATCTCCTAAAAGATTCTTTTTCTGGAAATATCAAAGGAATGGGTCCCGGAATCGCCGAAATGGATATAACTCCGAGGCGAAGTGAACCATTTATAGTATATATGATGGATAAAACGGAACCTGGAGCATTCAATTACCCAATATTCAAGATGTTTGCTGACCCATTCAATACTCCTGGTCTCGTAATAGATCAAAGTATGCATGATGGTTTTAAATTTGAGGTTTGGGATATTCAGGAAGCAAAAGCTATAATGCTTAATGCACCAGAAGAGATGTATGATATAATATCCCTTATTGGAACTAAGGGCAGATACGTTATAAAAAGAGTTTACACTAAGAAAGAACACGGGAAATTGCCAGATGAAAATGTTGCAGTTATTACCACTGACAAATTGTCCTTTATAGCAGGAGAATATGTTGGAAAAGATGATCCTGCGGCAATTGTAAGAATTCAATCAGGATTACCGGCATCTGGTGAGGCGATGGAAGCATTTTCACACCCATATCTTGTTTCGGGCTGGATGAGAGGATCATTTAACGGTCCCTTAATGCCAGTAGCAATGAAAAACTCCAAAATGACCAGATTTGATGGCCCACCAAGAGTAGTTGCCCTCGGTTTTGTTTATAAGGATAAGAAATTAACTGGTCCAGTTGACATGTTTGACGACCCAGCCTACGATAATGCCAGGAAACTTGCCAATGATATTACTGATTATATCAGGAGAATGGGACCATTTGAACCACACAGGCTCCCAGAAGAAGACATGGAATACACTACGCTACCAAAGGTAATGGAAAAACTCAAAGGAAGATTTGTACATGTTGACGCAGTTGAAAAGGGTGTGAGTAAGAATTCAACTGGCAGGGATTCGGATTAGTTAAGATGGAAACAGAAAAACACCCTTCCTGGGATCAGTATTTCATGAAAATGGCATATATGGCTGCCTCAAGGGCAAATTGCGTTAGGAGGCAGGTTGGGGCTATTATTGTACGGGATAAATCAATCCTTGCTACCGGATATAATGGACCTCCAAGTGGTGCGCAGCATTGCGATGTGGTTGGTTGCATAAGAATAGATATGGATATTCCATCCGGTGAAAGGCACGAATTATGCCGTGGTTTGCATGCAGAGCAGAATGCAATAATTCAAGCTGCTGTTAACGGTGTCAGCATCAGGGGTGGGGTTATATATACCACAACTTTTCCCTGCGTGGTGTGTGCCAAAATGATAGTAAATGCAAAACTTAAGGAAATAATATATACAGAGGGTTATCCAGATGAGCTTTCAGAACTTATGCTACTTGAAAGCGATGTTAAGAAAAGAAAACTTGTGATAGAATAGTATTTTAATCAGGAGTGTATGAGCGGGTAAATAAATGAGTTCCATAATTTCCGGTCTAATTGAATACATTATTAATTTAGTTATATATGTGATTCAGGTATCAAATTATCCAGGTATATTCTTCCTTATGTTTCTGGAAGGTTTGTTACTACCAGTGCCCTCAGAAGTTGTAATGGCCTTTTCTGGTTATTTAGCCCTGAGCAATCAACTACCTGTATATCTTAGCATCCCTTCATATCTGCTGGTGCTTATATCTGGGACACTGGGAAATGCCGTTGGAGCCAGTGCCGCATACGCCATCGGACTTTATGGAGGAAGACCTGCCATAATGCGCTTTGGCAAATATATCAGACTGGACGAGAAGTCCCTTGATAGAACAGAAAAATGGTTCAATAAATATGGAGAAATATCGGTTTTTATAACAAGACTTATACCTATTTTCAGGACATTTATATCAATACCAGCTGGTCTGGCGGAAATGAAGTTTACAAAATTTCTTTTGTTTACACTTTTAGGAACGGTGATATGGGATTCTGTTCTAATATATGTTGGATATCTGCTTGGCAATAGCTGGAAAAATATACTGGGACTATTTAATGATTATACTTATATTGCTATTATTCTTGCCTTTGTGGTTTTATTCTATGTTTACAGAGTTCTATCAAGGGGAAGTCAGAAAACACCCGTGAAAACTAATGAATGAAGTGTTATTCTTAATTTTTTAATTGCTACCTTTATAATGCAAATGATATTATTCGATTCAAAAAACTTAAGTATAAGTAAGTAATACATAGTTGTCAACTAATGGTTGACAAGAGGTAATTAAGATGGTAGTAAGAAGAAGAAAAGATGATGACTGGGATGACGACTTCTTCGGAGATTTCTTCGAAGACTTTGGATTTGACTTTGAAAAGGTAAATGATAGGATGAGAAGAATAATGGAAAGGATGATTAAGAATTCTGATGAACACATGATTGGACCCTATGTATATGGATTCAGCTATAAAGTTGGTCCAGATGGAAAACCATCCTTCCAGGAGTTTGGAAACATTCCTAACAGACCTTCTCTGAGCGACAAAGTCGGTGAGACTGAGGTCAGAGAACCACTCACGGATATCAACTATGACAAGGACAAGGTTTACCTGACATTTGAGCTTCCTGGCATATCCAAAGAAAATATAGATCTTAAAGTATCCGAGAATGAGGTAACAATAAATGTTGCTGAAGGTTCAAGGAAGTACTTCAAGAATGTCGCCCTGGAAGAGCCAGTAAAACCTGAGAGTGCTGTGGCAAAATTCACCAGCGGAATACTGGATCTGACTCTGGAGCTTGTGAGAAAGGGAAACGAGAAAGGAAAATCAGTGAAGATAGAGTAAGATGAATGACATTGATACCCTCCTGTCCATAATGGAAAATTCAACCAGGAGGGCCATTTTAAAAAAACTCCTTATGGAAGAGTCATACGGCTTGGAAATAAGTAAGAGTTTGGGAATTTCACAACAGGCGATCAATAAACAACTGGAGATACTTGAACACGCAAATCTGATCCTTTCCATGGGAGTGACTCCCAGCTCCATTGGTCCACCTCGAAAAGTCTACAGGCCAACAGGATTTTCTACACTTGTCATAGACTATACACCAACTTTCATTCAAGTATCAAAATTTGACCTGACTGAAAGGAATGAACCAAGTATTCAGAATGAAGTTACTATAGAAAGAATAAAAGAAATAAATGAAAAAATGGATGCCCTCATGAAAGAGAGGCAGAGTCTTGTTGAAGAGAAAAATAATATAATTCAGCTATTGCGTAAGAATGTTGTAGAAAGAGTAAAGGAAGGGTTTATCAGACAAATATTGGTAGAATATCTGGAAACGCTGAATGAAGAAGAGGTTTCTAGAACCACCGGCATCCCGGTTGAGATTGTCGGGAAAATTGTTGATGACTTTCTCGGATAATTATTTATTTTTTTATCATTCTAGTGAAGTATCTTGTTAAGGATTTATGCACTTTCTGTGGTAAGATGATATCAATATCAAAGAAATTTTTGAAGTATTCTAAATTTTCCATATTATCTGTTACGATACATGCTCTGGACCCCGTTTCAAGGAATTCTGACATCTTTTGAGCAGCCCTGAAGTAAAATTCTGATCTCTCCTTTGATATGTGAGAATTTCTTCCATATGGGAAATCCGTTACTATTCCACCATATTTTTTATCAGATTGAAATTCCAAAAAATCCGTTTTAATTATACTGAATTCTCTGATTCCAAAATACTTGAGATTCATCCTGGCTCCAATTACCATTTCGTTGAGAATGTCAATGCCCTCTACCCTATATCCCTTTAGACCTGCCTCCATAAGAATTCCACCTCCTCCACAGAAAGGGTCCAGAAGTGTTGAACCATGTGGAAAATAACCCATGTTAATCAGGAAAGATGCGAAGGCTGGATCCATGGAAACAGGTGAGAAAAATGGTCTAAGGGGAGCCTTTCTTTTTGCCTTTTCGAGATTATTTCTTGAGTATTTCTGCATGCATATGTACCATTTATCCAGATGGTAGGCCAGAACTACAAAATCAGGATTTGAAAAGGATACACGTCCTATTCCTCCCAGCAGTTGCCCTATTTCCTTTTCCTCTGATGTGCCGTGGCACTTATGTGGGTCTATGACTCTTACATAGAACCTCCCTTCGGGTAGTAAAACTTTGGAAATATCTGAAAACTGTTCTGCTATACCTAATACTTGACCAGCTCTCTTTACAAATGCAAGTCCATTCAGATCATGAATACCCTCTGCAATGAATATTCCCTGACCCATTTCTCTTACTGGGATAGAAGATGCTCTTTCAAACGTACATAAAAGCTCTTCCCTGGCGAAATTATACCGTCCTATCTCTGTTTCTATAATTAAAAAATTTTTTGATTCCAAACTGGAACAACTGACTTAATTATCACTTGGTTTGTTCTTATTCAGTTCTGGTACCCCAATTTGCGAATCATCGTTTTTCTTTAGTTCTTTGTTCAATTCATTTGAAAGGTTTTCAAAAACCTTGCTTAATCGCTTAATCGATCTTTTAACCGCGGCCTGCGGCTTTCCAGATTTCACCTTAACATACACTCTAGGATTATCTATTACAGGGTGCTTTATGTAATATCTTGATTCTGTAACCTGTTCATCTTTTTGAATTTCCTCAACAAGAGGTCTTAGTAGTGTATTGTCATAGTTCATTATTTCAAATGTTATTGAATCTTTCTGCTTCTCAACAATACTTATTTTGCTTTCCATCGACATGATATTAAAAACGCCGTATTAAAAATTAGCATTTGCTTATTACTATAAGTAGATTAATTTTTTGGTTTATTCTTTATTTCCCAGTATGAATCCTCAACAGCAGTATTTATTTTGTCTATGTAACCATTAAGTTTCATAATTTCCTCAAACTGGATGATAAAGGTTATTGTGTTTGTTGTTCCATTTTTCTGAGTGAAATAGGTGTTTATTTCATCAATATTTAGATCATTCACAATTTTATCCTTTTGTTCCATGAATTTAGTTATAACTTCCCTTGCATTTACGTCGGCAGGAATTGTTGTGTTGAATTCATATTTTACCTTCCTTCCTTCATTTAGCTTCGTGAATATTGAACTGCCAAAAAGAATGGTGTTCGGAATAAGTATACTTCTGGAATTAGTCAATTTTACTCTGGTATAGAGGGTCTTTACATCCTCTACTCTTCCAGTTAATGTTTCTGGAAACATCCATGAAAATATTGAAATGGATTCATCTGGTTTTAGGAATCCCCCCGCTGTAACCAGCAATCCAGAAAGTAAACTTGAAACGACAGATTGTACTGCGAACCCAATAACAACACCTCCGATTGCTCCTCCGACAAGTGCCCCTTCGAGGTTTACTCCGGCGTATACTAGGAATGCAGTTATGGCCAATGCATAAATCACTATACGCAGGATGATATATATTCCGTTGAGATTCCTCTCCCCGTTACTTCTTAATGTCAGTTGATTAAGTAATCTCTTTGTTATTCTAAGCAAAACGAAAGCTACTATGATTATTATCAGTGCTACGAAGGCGTCTTTTACATATACGTCATCTTTGGCTGGTATGTTGAAAATGCTAGCTATTTGGAGATAATAATATTCAAATGCGTAAACTACAATCACTGCAATAACTATTGAAACAATAGATTTTGATAGTGATCTTCTTTCCTGTGTATTCACGTAACATTGAATTGGACTTTATACAAAGTCTTTTTTGATCTTTTTCAATTTCTAACCATTTTTCACATTTCCTTATTGTCCCAGGAATTTCATAGCAAATCTAAGCAAAAATGGTATCTTTCTCTTCATAACTACTGGGTCAGATTTTTCCCCCAATTCATTTTTTATAGATTCTATTATCTTCCCATAACTGTCAACTTGATCAATTAGGCTCAGTTTTTCTGCCTCCTTTGCAGCGTAAATTCCGCTGTTACCAACCTCAGAAGCCTGTTCATCACTTAGATGCCTCCTTTCCTTTACAATTGTCATGAAGAAGTCATAGATTTCAGACAGGATCACATTCTGTCTTAGAAGATCTTCTTCGGTAGATTTTTGAAATGGGTTCATAGATGCTTTTTCTCTTCCCTTGCTTAGCACATTTACCTTCACACCTATTTTATCAAGTAGTTCACTCACATCAGGAGACATGGAAATCACTCCAACCGAACCAATGAGTCCTGTGTGAATGGAGTATATTTTTCTTGTTGCACATGCAATCATATATGCCCCTGAAGCTGCAGTACCCGTAACCACGGAAAAAACGGGTTTATTTTCATTGAGATGACTCACTGCTTCATAAATAAGCTCTGATGCGCTTGCGCTTCCACCTCCTGAGTTGATTTCGAGAATCACCCCTTTTACATTTTTATTTCTAAGTGAAGCATCTAGCTGCGATTTTATACCAGCAAAGGTATTTTCTCCAATTGTTCCACGTAAATTAATGGTTATTATCATCCACCAATGATCGGTATTTCACTATTAATATTCTCTTGATCAAAAATTTAATAAAATATTCATAATGGACAGAAAATAATAATTTCGCCTTTCCTCAAAGAAAATCCGAAATTTTCTTAAACAATTGATGTAAGTAATTCTAAAAATTATAATACAAAGAAATTATTTCTAACCGTAGAACAGATTAATATAATAGGTGATTAAATGAAAATTCCTGATAGAGTGGTAATTCTTGGAGACAAGGAATCAGCTGTAATGGCTGCAAATAAGCTTGCAAATCGTACAAACAAGAAAGAAATCGAAATAATAGTAATTGGAAAACGTGTCAATGTTGAATTCAGTGATTCCAATATATTCGTTCCCTTCTCTCTGGTGGATCACCATTTATTGAAGAGAAGCATGAATTCAATGCTGCATACTAATATTGAGTATATTGAAGATGAGATTGTTTCATTAAATATTAAGGATAAAAGTTTGAATACCAGGGGAGGAAAGGTTGTAAGATATGATTATCTCCTCATAACAAACCCTGTAGAAGGAGATCACACCACAATTACCGGATTCTCAGAAGATGCAAGAACTCTTGACACCATTCAGGATTCATTAAGATTGAAAGAAGATCTCCAGAACATTAAAAGTGGAGAGATTGTGGTATATCAGGATGGGACGCATTCCCGAAGCCCTCTTGTTGGGGCTAATCTCTGTGTATTGCTCAAGAATCACTTTAAAAGGAATGGAACTGATAAGAACATGAAGATAACTTATCTCAATTCATCCAAAACAATAATAGAAAACAAAAATTTTCATGAAAAAATAGATCAGGTCCTGCAGGAAAATGGAATTAAAACTGTGTACGGATTTAAACTGGATCAGTTGAATGTGAAGAATAAGGAACTTCAAACAAGTGATGGCACTGCAGTGAAATATGATATTCCAGTTATATTTGCACCATCCAGAATGAAGAATTATCTGGTTGGTGCTGGTTTTCCCAAGTCAGATAGTTCCCCAATAGAGATTAACTTCAAAAATCTTAATGTTAAAAACTTCCCCGAGGTCTACATTTCATCCATGGAACCCAAGTACATATCGAACTACTGGAATATAGTCCATGTTGAGCTTGATTATATCACGGCTAAAATTGCACACTTAATCAGTGGGTATCCTGACCCTGAAGACTATAAGGGTGCAACTTACATTGACTACCTAATAACCGATGAAGAGAGGGCTACAAACATAGTAATTGATAACAACGGAGAATATAGCGAAGGAAAACAGAGCAAAACAGATTACTTGCTGAAGTTATACTCGTACAATTCATTCTTTGGTAGTTATTCACAGGGATTTTTGTGAGGTGTTAAACATGGAAAATGAAAAAAATGAAAAAGATCAGGTTGAAATTGCACTGTCAGAATTAATGGGTGATGACCAAACATTGCTTGGGGTTCTTAATCTTGTAAAGATGTTCAAAGACTCTGGCAATCTGGAAGTCCTGGAGAAGTTGCTCACAGAAAATATGCCGGGTAATACAAAGGCATACACATCTCTCATAGATAAGAGAGAGCTTCATATGGGTGGAATTTCTCTTGCAAACGCCCTCGTTGCACTAATGGCATCTGTTTCAGGTAAGACTTCACAGTCAGTGCTTAATGTCTTATTATATAACAGTGAAGATATATGGGATTCCATGATAGATGGTGCAAAACAACCCGAGAACTTCTCTCTGTTAAGATTGATGGGCATGCTTAAGGATCCAGAGGTCGCAGCAGGACTGAGTGCAGTAATGAATGCTTTGAAGACTCTTGGTTCACTTTTGAAAAAGGTAGACACTGAATGACCCTGTCCATATCTTTTCACTATGATAGGGAGGTTGGATTCAAAAGTGATTCCGCCGAGATGGAAACAGTCTATCTCAGGGACCCTATAATAAATAACCCCATGATCTATTCACCAACTGAAACAATGCTATTCGCAATGTCTGGTTGCTCTTCGTATGATGTGGTTTTGATAATTTCTAGAATGAGGAAAGAGATTAAAAAATACGGAATGCAGGTTGATGCAGAGAGGGAGACAGAGGAACCTAAAGTTCTTAAGAGCGCCAATTTCACATACACCATAGATGCAGAGGTAACAGAAGAGCAGGCCCTAAGGGCCATAAACTTGTCACTGGAAAAGTACTGCAGCGTTACTATATTGGCAAGGAGAGGAGGCGTCCGTGTTACCTACTCCCTGATCCTGAATGGAAAGAAAGTATGTGAAAAGCAGGAACCTAAACTGGACTAAAGATTTTTAATTCCATGCCCAGTAAGTATTAGAAGAGAACTTTTTCCAAGATTAAATTTCTTCAAAGCCGCATAGGTTATGGCTGAACTGTATTCGCAGTCTATACCAAGATTGAGAAGGTATTGTTTTGCATCGATAATTTCATTTTCAGAAATTACCTCGCACTTTCCGTACGTTTTTATTATTGAACTCAGAAGTGAATACCTGAGAGGTAACACACCTGTTAGAGCATCAGCAATTGAGGGTTCTGGTTCTCTGTCAATATTATTCAACCTGTTATACATCCCACTCGCTTTTTCTGGCTGAATTGCCCAAAGTGTTGGAATGGATTCTATCAATCCATTCTGAAGCAAGTGTGAAAAACCCTCAAATATGCCAAGATATAATGTTCCTGTTGAGAAAGGGATGAGAATGTTATCCGGCATATGTTCCATTTGTTCATATATTTCGTAGGCAATAACTCTAAACCCATCGTAAAATTCTGGCCAGTACTGATGACCAAGGTATTTGAGACCACTATTTTTTGCACTATTTTCTACATCTTTTCTCGATCCATTTATTCTTTCAGTTCTAGATCCGTACCCTTCAATTTGTTTCATCTTATTTGGGTTAGCTGAAACTGAAGTGAATACTGTCGCTTTAAGCCCCAACATTTTAGAAAACATTGCAAAAGACGCACCGGCATTTCCAGAGGAATCCTCACTTACTTCATCTCCCTCCTGAAGGAACTTTTTGTATTTCAAGAATGAAAAGAGAGTGTTCATACCCCTATCTTTATAAGAAAGTGTGGGATTATAAAATTCGAACTTAGCCATAAACTGATTTGTTTCAATTATGGGTGTTTTTAAATTGATCGGAATGATGGGAGTCTCGAAATAATCATAGTTTGAAACCGTATTCTTTTCATATGGTCCGGACACTTTTATGATGAAAGGTGATCCACAGGTATTACATACGAGTTCAAAATTTTCTCTTGAAGCACCACATTTACTGCAAAAAACTTTTGTTAAAACCATAAGCCTATATTATGAGTAATTTTAAAAATTTATATAAAAATTAGAGGGAAGAGTAATAATCTTCGTTATATGGCTCTGGCTTAAGGCCTTTCCTTGTTCTGATCTTTGAAACAACTTCCTTCTGTATCTCTGGAGGTACTTTTTGATAGCCTGA
This sequence comes from Thermoplasmatota archaeon, assembly GCA_023489425.1. Next base: position 2,827 of record JAMDCG010000122.1, on the reverse strand, counting down.
GTTCTCTGAACTCCATAGAACCTTACCACCAGTAGCACTTCTAATAGCAGATGCAAAACCAAACATGCCTGAAACTGGAACTCTAGCAACGATTACTATATCATCGCCCTCAATGTTCATCTCGTCAACTACTCCCCTTCTCTGCTGAATTTCGTTTGTAACTGAACCCATGATATCCTGTGGTACATTTATGTAAACTTTCTGAATTGGCTCCATCAATACTCTCCTGGCCTGACAGATTGCCCCATAAAGTGAGTTTCTACCAGCAGGAATTACCTGTGCAGGACCTCTGTGAATACTATCCTCGTGTAACTTTGCATCGACTAGAGATGCTTTTATATGAGTCATTCCTTCATTCGCCAGTGGGCCTCTTTCCACAACCTCTTTAAACGATTCCAGAAGCAGTTCCATGGTTTCATCTAGATACTGAATTCCCTTTGTAACATCAAACATTACATTTTCTCCCATTACTGCGGTTATTCCTCTTGCAGTATCCCTATCAATTCCTGCATTCTGTAACTGTTCAATTGTAGCCCTCTTATCCTTGAACTTTGAACCCTGTGGTAAAACACCATCTCTGATTAATTGAACCACACTTTCCTCCAGTGGCTCAACCTTGAAGTAGAATTTATTATGCTTATTTGGTGATTTTCCCTCGAATGGCCCTCCTGTTCTTTCTACAGTTTCCCTATACACAACTATTGGGTCAGAGGTTGTAACTTCAATCTTGTAATCGTTCTTGATTCTATAAAGCGTTACTTCAAGATGGAGTTCACCCATTCCTGAAATAAGATGTTCACCTGTTTCCTGGTTTATGTTTACCTGAATAGAAGGATCAGCTTTGGAGACAGTTTTTAGTACATCAATTAATTTCGGCAGATCTGAGGTGTGTTTCGCTTCAATTGCGAGTGTGACCACCGGATCTGTGTAATGAGTCATGGGTTCAAAAGGTTCCATATCTGCAACTGCTGATACTGTTGAACCGGCAATTGCACTCTTGAGCCCTATAACGGCTGCGATGTTTCCTGCTGGAATTGAGTCAACCTGAATTCTATCTGGACCAACCATCATTGCAATGGTTTGAATTTTGAACTTGCCTGAAGCACTGCTTATGTATAGTTCCTGCCCTTTTGTTAAAGTACCACTGAATACTCTCCCAACTGCAATTTCACCAGCATGTGGATCGACAATAATTTTTGTAATCATCATTGCAAGTGGACCCTTTGTATCGCAAACCATCATTGATTTGCCTACCTGCGACTCGAGATCTCCGTGCCATACGTTGGGTATCCTGTATTCAGAAGCCTGTTTAGGATCTGGCAAATGATGAACCACCATATTTAAAATGATTTTATGCAATGGTGCTTTTTTGGCCAGTTCTTTCTGCTTGCCCTCCCTCACCATTGATACAATATCATTAAAATTGACATTGAAGACCTTCATTGCAGGCACTGAAATAGCCCAGTTATTATATGCTGAACCAAATGATACCTTTCCGTTTTGAACGCTTAATTCCCATTCCTTTTTGAACTTATCTGGCGCATATTTAGCAATTAGTTTATTAACATCATTAATTATTTTAATAAATTTCTTCTGCATTTCCTCAGAATTTAGCTTTAATTCGTTGATTAACCTATCGACTTTGTTGATGAACATGGTTGGTTTAACATATTCCCTTAGTGCTTGCCTTATTACAGTTTCAGTCTGTGGCATTACACCCTCCACAGAATCAACAACTATAATGCAACCATCTACAGCTCTCATTGCCCTTGTTACATCTCCACCAAAGTCTACATGTCCAGGAGTATCAATCAGATTAATCAAATAATCCTTACCGTCTACCTGATGAACCATTGAAGCGTTAGCTGCGTTAATTGTTATTCCTCTGGCCTGTTCCTGCTCATCATAATCCAGCATTAACTGCTTTCCGGCAAGATCCTCACTCATCATCCCTGCTCCAGCAATTAAATTATCACTGAGCGTTGTTTTACCATGATCAATGTGTGCAGCAATATCAATATTTCTTATACTTTCAGCCTTATTAACTAATGTTGCAGCCTTTGCAATATTATCTTCCTTTCGACCCATAAAAACACCTTTAAAATATTAGAAAAAATTAATTTTTCATTTGAATTTCTATCTGGACCCCGTCTGGTATTGAGATTTTCATCACCTGCTTAAGTGTCCTTTCGTCTCCATCAATATCGATGAGTCTCTTATGTACCCTCATTTCCCATCTGTCCCAGGTCGGTGAACCTTCTCCATCTGGGCTCTTTCTTACTGGAACGGTTAATCTTTTGGTAGGTAATGGAACAGGACCGTGAATATCAACCCCTGTTCTTTGCGCAATACCTTTGATCTCCCTGCAGACCTCGTCCACTATCCTATGATCAGTTCCACTCAGTGAAATCCTAGCTCTATATGATACCATGATGTTCACTTTACTTAGTTTCTACTTCCTGGCAGAGACCTGCGGCAACAGTTTGCCCCATATCCCTAATAGCAAACCTACCGAGTTGTGGGAATTCTGCAACCTTCTCTATTACCAATGGTTTATCTGGAACCACTTTAACAACCGCTATATCTCCAGTTTTGATGAACTGAGGATTGTTTTCTTTTGTTGTACCGTCCTTAGGGTTGATTGTCTTTACGAGCTCTTCAAACCTGCACGCAACCTGAGTTGTATGAACGTGAAATACCGGCTTGTAACCAACTGCAATAACGCTTGGATGGTTCAGAACTACTATCTGAGCCGTGAATGATTTGGCTACGGTTGGTGGTGCATTAACTGGTCCACAAACATCTCCTCTCTTGACATCATTTTTGG
>JAMDCG010000052.1 GCA_023489425.1 Thermoplasmatota archaeon | reverse complement strand
GGTGTCAAGATTGGAAAGTTTCATACTTGTTCATGGGGGAGGTTCCTTCGGTCATTACATCAGTGAAAAATATGGTTTGCCAGGGGAGGTATCAGAGGAGAGAATAAAGGCTGGAGCCATAGTGAAATATGATATGGCTGATCTGAACCAGAGGGTAGTGAAAATGCTAAACAGCATGGGAAGACCTGCAATAGGCATCTCACCATTTTTCCTTAATAGAAATGATTCGTTCAATTACGATCTGGTGAAGAAGGTACTGGAAATGAATTTCATTCCTGTGCTTTACGGGGATGTGTATTTAAGGAATCATGAAATTGGAATCCTGTCAGGAGATCATATTATGGTTTCACTAGCTGAAATGTTCAAACCTGAGAGGGCAATCTTCCTCAGTGATGTTGATGGTGTTTTTGACATGGATCCAAAGAAATACAGAAATGCAGCAATGATCAGGAAGTATTCAAAGGAGATAGTGAATTTCGGTTCCATATCCAATGATGTTACTGGTGGCATGGAGCTCAAGTTCAGATCAATGATAAACTGCAGAAAAGCAGGTGTTAAAACATATTTACTCAACGGGAATTTTCCAGAAAGAATTGAAAATATAGATAAAGAAGATTTTGTGGGGACTGAATTTTAATGATAGAAAACAGAAAGGAGGATCATATAAGGATAGCAGAGGGAAAGGAGGTCAATGCATCACACAATTACTGGGATGACATTACTCTAATTCACAGATCTATCCCTGAGGTGGATTATGACAGCATTGACACACGGGTAAATTTCCATGGCAACAGGATAGACTATCCTATCCTGATATCGTCAATGACAGGTGGTACAGATCTTGCAAAGAAGATCAATGAAAATCTCGCATGGGCTGCGGAAAAATTCAAAATTCCCATGGGCTTGGGTAGTATGAGAGCTGCGGCTGAAAAGAAGGAGCTGGCAGGTACATATTCAGTTATAAATAATTACAAAATACCATTCAAACTGGCCAACATTGGAGCACCACAGCTTATCAGGCAGGATAAGGATGCAATGAGCAGGGAGAAGATAGATTATCTCATGGAACTCATACATGCAAAGTTCCTCATAATTCACTTCAATTTTCTTCAGGAGATGATACAGCCCGAAGGGGACAGAAATGCAAAGGGCGTTATGGAAAAGGTGAAGGAGCTCGCAGCCAGTTACCCTGTAATAGCCAAGGAAACTGGTGCAGGTTTTTCACAAAGGGATATTGACATGCTTATAGATGCCAATGTTAAGGCCATCGATGTTGGTGGTCTCGGAGGCACAACATTCGCAGCCATTGAATATTACAGGGCAGAGAGGCAGGGTGAGGGTGAGAAGGCCATAGCAGGAAAGACGTTCTGGAACTGGGGTGTGCCATCTCCCATAAGTTTGAAGATCATCAATGGAAGGATACCAGCAATTGGAAGTGGTGGTTTAAGAAATGGCCTGGATCTTGCAAGGGCCATATCCATGGGAGCATCCATGGGCGGCTTTGCCAGAACACTTCTGAAGGGAGCTGATGAATCCAGAGAGAGTATTGAGAAAAACATAAACGCAATCATAAGGGAACTGAAGATTGCCATGTTCCTTACAGGTTCTGGAAATGTTGAAGACCTGAAGAGGGCGGATAAATTTATCCATGGTGAATTGAAGGAGTGGAGTGATTACTATGACAGAAGATTTTGATCCACCGAAGGAAGAGCTAACAGAGGTTAAGTGCCCTGTATGCGGAGAAAGATTGTACTTTATACAGATGATGACAAGCATTGCCTATGAAAAGCAGATACTTATACAGACATATTTCTGCAAGAAATGCCTTTTCAAAAAGAATGAGGTCACACAGATAGAATCAGGTGAGCCTGTGAGAGAAAGCCTTTTAATCAGAAACATGGATGATCTCAGGGTTGTTGTCTACAGATCACCTCAGGCAAGGGTCGTTATCCCGGAAATAGGGGCAGAGATTGATCCTGGAGAGATATCTGATGGTGAGGTTACAACTGTTGAGGGTGTTGTCACAAGGATGTGGGAAAGAATGTATTCGGCACTCCTTGATTTTGAGGGTACGGAGAATGAGGAGAAAGCCGCCAGAAAAAAGATGGATATGATAGAAAAATGGCAGATATTTCCATTCACCCTTGTTATGGAGGATGAAAGCGGCATGAGCAGGATACAGAGCAGCAGGGCAACCATTGAAAAGATAGATGTTGGTTCAGTATAGAAGCAATTTTTTCATTTCTTAACAACCATGATTTAATAACGGGTGCTTAATTCACATCAATGATCAGTTCAAAGAAGATCCTCATAACGGGAGGAGCGGGATTCATCGGATCCAACATGGCTAATTTATTATCGGAAAACAATGAGATTACAGTGCTTGATGATTTCAGTGGTGGTACCTTAAAGAACCTTGACGAATCTAAGGTTGGGAAAAGTATAAAGGTCATAAGGGGTGATATAACAAAGAGGGATTTCTTCTTCAAGCTTGAGAAGGATTTTGACCTTGTTGTGCACCTGGCAGCAAATTCAGATGTAAGATCTGGCAGCGATGATCCTGAAATAGACATGCAGACAAACGTTATAGGAACGCACAATGTTCTTGAATTTATAAGGAGATCAGACATAAAGCAGCTACTTTTCTCTTCCACATCCACAGTATACGGTGAAGCGAATACCATACCAACACCAGAAAGCTATGGTCCCGAACTGCCAATATCACTGTATGGTGCATCCAAACTTGCCAATGAGGGATACATATGGTCATATTACCATTATTACGGCATAAGACCATTGATCTTCAGGTTTGCAAATGTTGTGGGAAGAAATTCAACCCATGGTGTGATACATGATTTCGTCATAAAGCTTCAAAAGAATCCCTCAGAACTTGAGATACTTGGTGATGGTACACAGGAGAAGTCGTACATACATGTTGATGACTGCATAAACGCAATGCTGCATGTATATGAGAATTCAACTGAAGGAGATGTTGTAAATCTGGGAAATGACCAGCGAACCAGTGTAAAGACCATTGCAAATGCAGTGTGCAGTGAAATGGGTTTAAGGGATGTGAAATTTAATTTTACAGGTGGATCAGAGGGAAGGGGATGGAAGGGTGATGTGAAAATAGCACAGCTTTCAACCGACAAGATCAGAAAATATGGATATGTGAACAGACTGAACAGTGATGAATCTGTTGCACTGGCAGTGAAAGAAATATATTCCCAGATGTCCTAATTTTCACTTTTTGACTAAATTGTACAGATTAATTACCTGTTTTAATTAATTTTTTTCAGTAATCCCGTGTTTTGCTGGTTTTTAACACATAAAATCAAAGTTACCTCATATGTAAGGGTCACTTCTCAAATAGAAATTATGCATTGTTTACTTAGTGAGAAAAAATGAAAACGATTGAAACATGGTTCTATGTAGGACTGTTGGCTGTTATCCTGATATTTGGTGTTGGGATGTATTACGAGGGCGCAATAAGCCACGCTTCACCTTCAACTTCAACCCAGAGTTCAACTAATGAGTATAATATTACCTTAGTTATTACAAACCAGAATTATCTTGCAAGTGCAGGACAGAACCAGCCCGCCTATTATGTACTTGAGAATGGAAAATTAATGTCATCTGCCCAGATATATCTGCCTGGTGATTCACTCATAAGAATGACCATAATTAACTACGACACTGGACCTGGAACTACATCCTCAACATACAGTAAGGTTACTGGAACATTAAACAACACTGAATATGTGTTCAATGATACAAGCGTTAACACAACAGCTCAGACAGGTCACTGGGTTAGCTCAGTTCCCTTCTCTGATCTTGCACATACATTCACAGTACCAAACATGAACCTGAACATAATGGTTCCATCTGAATCCATTGTGGTTGCCTACTTCCACACACCGGCATCTGGTGTATACAACTGGCAGTGTGAAGTTGGCTGTGGTACAGGAGCAAGCGGCTGGGGAGGAGCAATGGAGACCCCCGGTTGGATGCAGGGAGAAATAGTACTTGACTAAATGTACTATTAAATTTTAATTTTTGTTAGATTAAGGTTTTATTTCCTTCAACTGACTTTTTTAACTTATTGTTTTGTAAGTAAATTTTTTCAATATAGCATTAATATTTTAACCATATTTCCAAATTCATAAACAAATTTCAAGAATAGATTTTTCAATAACTATATTTTAGATAATCACATTTATTCAGTCCTATATACAGTAATGAACTTACCTGAAATTTTGCAGTTTCCCCAAACTTTTTTTCCTCGATAAGACTATGAGTTGCCATGTATAATATTAATGATAACCTTTTCACCTGGATTACTGGAGGAATGAGTAAATCCAGACACAACTTCTGCCTGAGTGGAATGCCCGAGCTGGATCTGGACTCTATTGGAGTGAAAGTTGATTATGAGGAGTACAGGAAGAGAAGAGAGAATATAGAAATGGAATTCAACAACCTGATCGCACAGATGTTTGATGTGGAACCAGATCAGGTGCTTTCCACTACTGGTGGTACCGAAGGAATCGCTCTTGGTTCAATCTTTCTTCATAAAAATTCAGACTGTATAGATGTACCGGTGCCTGAATATGAACCTATGTACAGGGTTCCTGAATCCATGGGTTTCAAAACACAGAGGGTGAACCCTTACATTAAACTACATCCTAGCAGGAGAAATTCTTTGAGCACAACCATTCCGAATAACCCAACAGGTGATCTTGAAGACGAAAGAAATCTTGAAGAATATCTTGATGGAAAACATGAGGTCTATATCGACGAGACTTTTAGGGAATTCATGTTTCCAGAAAAACCATATACCCTTCTGCATAAATATCCAGAGGCAGTCGTTTCAACCACCATGACAAAATTCTTTGGAGGAGCCTCATGGAGGGTTGGATGGATGCTTGGAACTAAGGAAAGAATCATGCAACTGAGAAGTTACAGATCACTGACAACTGGAAGCACTGCCAGATTTTCACTTTACGCATGCATGAAGATACTTGAAAAGAGAAATGAGGTTCAGAAAATTGTAAGAAAAGTTATGGATGAAAACAGGAAGACTGTAAGGGAGATGCTTCCTAAGGCTGGCCTTAAGTTCACCACACCAGACAGGTCGTCTTTCATTTATGTTCATACAGATGGTGAGTCGTCTCAAATGGCAGAAGATATGTTATCCAAAGAGGGCATTTTTGTAAGCCCGGGTAAATATTTTGGTATACCAACAGGATACAGGTTATGCATTACATCCAGTCCAGATCAGTTCAGAAAGGATCTGGAAAAATTATGTGAATATCATGAAGGAAGGGAAAAGTCCTGATAGATTTAAGTGGGAAAAGATAATTTTCACTGATCTGAAGCCTGAAACAGATGTTTTCATTTACAGGCAGATGTGTGAAATGCTCATACCGCAGAAGGGATGTACAAACAGGTTTCGTATAAAGGCAACTGGAGAGATAACTGATTTCTATTTAGGCAGTGATGATCTCCTGTCTCTCAGGTTCATGAAGAGCTTCTTCTCTAGGCTCTACCCCCTGAAATATGAGGAGGAAAAAGAGAGTGTGGAAGAAGTAAAGGTATTCAACCTGTACAGGGTAACCAGCTACAGAGCTGACGGTCCAATAATGGTTCCGTCACTCCTTCAGAATATAGCATTTATACATAATGTTGCTGAGAATGACGTGTATCTTGACGTGGCAATTTATCACCACAGAGGTGGAAAGGCAGGCGTTTCCCTCAGAATAGGATTCACCAGTGAAGATCCGGTGAATAATAAAATCATGAGGAGCATACATACACAGATCGCAGGTTTTTCAAAAAAATCAGGAATTAAGGTAAGGAAAGTAAGAAAGAATGGTGGTTATCACATAAGGAAGGGTATTGACCCGAGATTCCTTGTGAATTTTGTAAGAATCCCCATTGATGAGGATGCCTGAACACTATTCTATTTCGTTCACTTCTTCAGTATATCTTCTCTTTGATCCAAAGGGTGTGAATGGTTTACCATTTCCCCTGTAGAATTTTGAGAAGAATTCAACATACAGCAACCTTACACCCTGGATACCAGATTCCACAATAGCCAGCAGCAAAGCAAACAGCTGCCCAATGATCAGAAGGATAACACCGAATATTATGAGAACCGGATCATGCAGTGTTGAAATGAAGAATGTGTTCACAAGCTTGGTTAGAATTACCGATGCAAGGAGGATTCCCATAATTCTCAGATATGATAGAACGTGGCTTATAACCGACGGCAATTCTATGAGACCTATTCCCTTCTCCGTGCCTATTATCATTACTACTCCAAGTATCATTGATGCTATGTCAATATCAGCAAATGGGTTTGTGGTAAGGCTGAGATTTAACTTATATATTAGTGATAATCCGTAAATTACTATTCCCCAGACGAAAAGGAGCCACCCTACCTTCCCGATGATCATCTTTTTGTGATTGTAATAATAGTCATTCAGTATACCCAGGATGAAACCGAATGACACCATTACAACACCGAAATAGCCTGTCATCAGCAGTATTTTTGATGTATACACAATTGGATTAAAATATGTTATGTGGAATGGCCCTATGGTTGTGGGCAGTATGGCGAAGCCGAAGAAGCCGTTGAATAGAATCCCTACAATTATGGCCACAATTGAACCCGGAAGCATTGCCTTTGCCAGTATCTGAAGCTGATAGGGTGAGAATATGGACGTGATGAATCCAGTCATCTTTTTTGGAAGTGGCTTCTTGGGTCCAGTTGAATTGATTCTTTTTATAAGCCAGAGCGATAGTAGAAGTATTACTATTCCAAATCCCCAATCACCTACCATTATACCGAAGAATATGGGGAAAACTATGGCAAATATTATGGTGGGATCTATCTCAATATCCTGAGGTAGTGAATAGAAACGTATGAATGACTCAAACAGCCTGAATCTCCTTGGATTATCCTGTAGTGTTGGACCTATTTCATCTGTTTTTACCCTTTCTATGATGCAGAGATGATCAGCTTTCCTTTCAACGGCATCTGATATCTTCTGGAATTTGGGTTCTGGAACCCAGCCCTCCATAACGAATATACTCTGGGAAGATGGCATCTTCATTGCTGCTTCTATCTTCTTTGCCTCTATTTCCAGGGCCTCCCTGACAGAAACTATTTCTGAATAATGCTTATCGGATAGCTCACCTATACCTGTTTCCAATTCGCTTATCTTCTCGTTTATGTTCTTCTTGAGATTCAGAAGATCATCCCTGATCTCCCTGGGCTTTCCACGCATCTGCATTATATAAATTGCCTTTCCAGACTGAGAACCAATGCTCTGGGCGAACTCCTTTTCTCCACTCTTGGGCATTGAAAGCACCGTGTTTCCGTTAACCCTGTTTACAATGTAATTTTCCCCTATCTTTCCCTCGTATTCTCCCTGGATTAGATAGGATGAGATCACAGAATTGTTAAAACAGGACATATCCACATCAAGTGATTCAAGAGGTTCCACAATTTCAAGTCTGTTATCTATGCTCTTCAGCTCCGTTTTCAGGTCATTTATGGAATTGACAGCAGTTCTCAGATCTTCACCGATCCTTATTGATTCAGCTGCGGAGATTATTTCCTGCACGCTTGAAAATTTTCTCTTTCCAGTTATTTTCCTTGGAGGCAGGAGATTTTCCATTCCCCTGATCTCATTCATCAGTTCTATTACCCTTCCTCTTCCCTCTATCTCTGTCGAGGATTTCATTCCCTCCTTGTAGGAATCCGTAACGTCCTCAAACTGAATGGATTTCATATCATGTAGAAGTGTAAGTAGACCTGCCGCCTTCTCCCTGTAGGCAATTATCCTCATCCTTGCCATTGGCACCGGCTTAAAACCCATCTTTAGTCACTCACATAATCCTTCATAATGCCAAGTAGCATATCCACAGTACTTTTACTGTCAATGTTCAGCTTGATTCCAGCCACCTTTTCGTTCTCTTCCCTGACTTTTTCCTGCATCAGCTTATCAAATTCGGCCTTCTTTTCCTTCAGTGCAAGTTCATACTTTATCTGGAGGCTGTCTTCAAGATCCTTATATTCCTTCTCTGTCTTTGCCTTTTCAGACTCTGTCATTTCCCTGCATTTCTGCTTTTCTTCCTCTATTGATCTGTTAACAGATTCTTCTGTTTCCCTTATCTTTTTGATCTTATCAATTCCATCTGCATTCATAATCTCACCAGTGTAAAAAGTACGACAACAATTATTATGATCCTTATGGGAAACATGTATTTCCTAAGGGTGAACAGGATCAACTGCTGTCTGTTCATTTCGTTAATATTATACTGCCTGTAATTCCCCCTCCTTATTTTTGTCCTCCTCCTCTGATATCATCTTCTTCTTGACAAATTTAAGAGTTGTAAACGTGTCTCTCTCAAGTTCGTCAAGTCTCATTCTTATATATTGTGACTGGCTCTTTAACTTTGGTATCATAACAAATTCAATGGCGTTTGACCTTCTCTTTGTCTTATCAATTTCCATAAGAAGCCTTCTCATGGATTTCTCCTTCTCCACTACCTCCACAAGACTTCGGAACAGACGATCATATGCATCTATGGCATCGTCTATGGGTGCAGGAACAGAAATGGCCCTAAATCGTTCTGTAAGAACGGCCTTTTCCATCATTATGCCCAGTTCAGGTATCCTCACGCCCATTACATTTCTCGCCTTTAAGGTTACATCAGCAGACCCTGACATGAAACCATAACTCTCGACCTTCATCCTTCCTTCCCTGACCTCTGCAATGGCCATTTTTTCCAGTGCATTCTCAACTTCTTTTCTTAAGTTCTCCCTCATGCCCCTTAGGTCCTTTGCCATCTTCAGGAATTCCATTATGAGTGCTGATCTTTTCATCTTAAGCAGCTCATATCCCCTCTGTGCCAGCTTAATCCTCTTCCTTAGCTGGATGAGCTCAATTCTGGTCGGTTTTATGTTAAGGTCTGCCAATTCCTCACTTCCATTTTCCGTATTTCTGTATGAAGTCCTTTTTCAACCTCTTCATTTCTGTCTCAGGCAGTTCAGATAGAAGATCATAACTTATTTCCAGTGTATCCTCTATTGTCCTATCCTCGTCCAGCTTCTGGGTTACGTATTTGTTTTCGAAATTATCTGCAAACTTCAGGTAGCTCTTATCGCTTGAACTCAAAGATTCCTCTCCTACTATTGCACTCAGTGATCTGAGATCTTTTCCAGTTGCATAGGCTGAATATAGCTGATCTGCAACACCACGGTGATCCTCTCTTGTTCTTCCCTTTCCAATTCCCTGATTCATCAGCCTTGAAAGTGAGGGTAAAACATCCACTGGAGGGTAAACACCCTTTCTCTGGAGTTCTCTGCTCATTACGATCTGGCCCTCTGTTATATATCCTGTAAGATCTGGTATTGGATTTGTTATATCGTCACCTGGCATTGTAAGTATGGGTAGCTGGGTTATTGATCCATTTCTTCCCCTTATCTTTCCTGCTCTTTCATAAATAGTACTAAGATCTGTGTACATGTATCCTGGATATCCCCTTCTCCCTGGAACCTCCTCTCTTGCTGATGATATTTCTCTTAAGGATTCACAGTAATTTGTCATATCCGTAAGTATAACAAGAACATGGTATTCTCTCTCATACGCAAGGTACTCTGCAGTTGTAAGGGCAACCCTGGGAAGAATTATCCTTTCCATGGATGGATCGGATGATAAATTCATGAATATTGCAGCCCTGGAAAGAGCTCCTGTCTTCCTGAATTCGTTCATGAAAAAATTTGCCTCTTCGCTTGTAATACCCATGGCCCCAAACACTACGGCAAAGCTTTCCCCAGTCTTCAGGGTTTTTGCCTGCCTTGCAATTTGCGATGCAAGCACATTATGTGGGAGACCGGAACCTGAGAATATGGGAAGTTTTTGTCCCCTTACAAGCGTGTTCATTCCATCTATTGTGGATATTCCAGTCTGAATGAATTCTGATGGCTCCTCTCTTGAATATGGATTTATTGCATCTCCAACTATCTCAACACTTTCTTTGGACAGAAGCTGTGGTCCGTTGTCTATTGGTTCACCAAGACCATTAAAAATCCTTCCAAGAACCTCATCAGATACCTTGATCCTGGCAGTTTCACCCCTGAATCTTACAGTTGTATTATTGCTGTCCAGACCAGATGTTGAGCCGAAAACCTGTACTATGGCAAGCCCATTTCTTGTGTCGAGAACCTGACCTGATTTTATCTCCCCACTGGGTGTCTCTATGGTGACCATTTCATTATAGCCTGCGTCTGAGATCCCTTCCACAAAGATCAGTGGACCACTTATCTCGCTTATATTCTTGTATCCAACCTTAACCATTACTTTTCACCCCTGATTCTTTTTAGATCTGAATCTATGCTGGTCACTGTTTCATTGAAATACTTCTCCAGATCCGGATCTCTTACCTCTTTTATCCTTGAAATTTTCTCCTTCGAAGGTATATTCTCTATCTGAGACATTGAGAATCCCTGATCAATTGTCTTCTCTATCTCATTGGAATAGTGCATGATCAGTTTCATCATCACGATCTGCTTATTAAGTGAGCAAAACTGATCCACATCGTCAAAGGCACTTTGCTGCAGGTAGTCTTCCCTTATTATCTTCGCAACATCCAGAACTGATTTTTCCCTGTCTGGTAAGGCATCATATCCAACCAGCTGGACAACCTCCTGCAATTCAGATTCCTTCTGAAGTATATTCATCATCTTACTGTAAATTGTTGGCCAATCCTTGGATATATTCTCACTGAACCATGGCAGAAGTTCACTTTCATATAGCGAATAACTGTTCAGCCAGTTTATTGATGGAAAGTGCCTCCTCGAGGCGAGAGATGCATCAAGTGCCCAGAAAACTCTTGTAACTCTCAGGGTGTTCTGTGAAACAGGTTCTGATATATCTCCACCAGGTGGTGAGACTGCACCCACTATGGTTATTGAACCATTTCTGTCTGGATTTCCAGAGATTATGGCATTTCCCGATCTTTCATAGAACTCAGAAAGCCTCCTTCCCAGATATGCTGGATATCCTTCCTCTCCTGGCATTTCCTCAAGTCTACCAGATATTTCCCTTAAGGCCTCTGCCCATCTTGATGTGCTATCAGCCATTAGAGCAATTCCATATCCCATATCCCTGTAATATTCTGCTATGGATATTCCAGTATAAATACTGGCTTCTCTTGCTGCAACAGGCATGTTTGAGGTGTTTGCGATTAATATTGTTCTCTCCATGAGTGGCTTTCCACTCTTTGGGTCCTGCAGTTCAGGGAATGTTGTGAGAATTTCTGTCATTTCGTTTCCCCTTTCACCGCATCCCACATAAACAACTATATCGCTGTCTGCCCACTTGGACAGCTGGTGCTGAACCACGGTCTTTCCAGATCCAAATGGACCTGGAACTGCAACTGTTCCACCCTTTGCTACAGGGAAAAATGTGTCGATTACCCTCTGACCTGTTACAAGTGGTATGGAAGGCGGTAGTTTTGATTTTACACCCCTGATGGTCCTTACAGGCCACTCCTGCCTCATGGTTAATTTTTTATCTCCATTCTTTGTTTTAACATGAGCATAGACGTCTGTAACGGTCATGCTGCCCTCAAGGATCTCACTAATCTGACCTTCTATGTCCCTTGGAGCCATTATTTTATGTTCTATAAGAGATGTTTCCTGAACTGTTCCCAGTATCTGTCCAGGTTTTATATCATCACCCTTTTTCACCAGAGGCTTGAATTCCCACTTCGCCTTCAGATCTATAGGATTTGCTGTATAACCTCTCCTTATGAAATCTCCACTGCTTTCCCGTATGATGTCCAGAGGTCTCTGGATACCATCGTAAATGGATTTAAGTAATCCAGGTCCCAGTTCAACTGAAAGAGGCTTTCCGGTTGTCTCGACCTTTTCTCCCGGCTTTATCCCACTTGTATCCTCGTATACCTGTATTGTTGCCCTGTTACCGTTCAGCTTTATGATTTCTCCCACAAGGTTGAGTTCACCTACTCTAACCACATCAAACATTTTTTGGTTTTCAATATCTTCCGCGACCACTACTGGACCGGAAACTCTGATTATCTTTCCCAATTTTTCACCTTCCTATATCTACGCCCAATATTCTTTTGGCCATTGTTTCTAAACTTTCTTCTCTGTCCACACCTGGCAGGGGGATGAACATAACGAGAGGCTTAAGTGTGCTCTCATAATAATTAAGCAGTCTTGTATCCATAACTGACTTCAGGCTTTCTGATACAAAGATCACGGAATACTTCCCTGACTTTTCAATTGACTGAAGTTTTTCAAGTGCCTCCTTGCCCTCAGCCTCAAAAGTATCTTCTATTCCTATGAGCCTGAACCCCATTGAGATTGATCTTTCCCCAATTACCGCAATTCTACCTTCATCCTGCTTTTGATTGATCATATATTTACCATCATCTTCCTTATTCTTTCCTTATCCATTCCATATGCCTTTCCAGCAAATATTATCCTCAGATTATTTCTCTCATTCTCAAACCTTAGAAGCGTATTAAATATGGAACCTATGGAATTCGATTGAAGGGAAAATCTCGGAAGGGTCCTCTCCAGAAGAGTCCTCTTCATGAGCGTTTCTGCTTCTCCTGATGAAATTCCATTTTCATTTTCTATTCCTTTTACTCCGTAAAGGTTCAAACACTTTATTGCTATATTTTCTGATTCACTTGAATTGTACATCTCTCTCAGCTTCTGTATGTCAATATTACCCATGTTCATTAGACCATTATCTATGGCCTCAAAATCCAGTCCCAGGGTCTTTGCCTTTATCAGTGTCATAAGATTCTTTTGATCGACCTCATCCCTTATAAAAAATCTCGCTGGTTCCTCATTCCCAAGAAAATATTTAACACTTTCGAAAAGCCTTGAGTAATATGCAATATCCAGTGAATACAGAAGCACTGATACATCTCTCTCCTTCCTGTACTCATCGAGATATTTTAATAGGTATATTCCGTAACTTAGCTTCACAAGATATTTAGAAATTCCCTCTATGTCGTTTTCATTTATCATTAATGTATAATCTTCTGGTGTAAGCACGTTTCCAAGCATACCCACAGGGTAGTTGTTTCTGTCAACAACAAAGATATCACTCTTCTTTATATCTTTCCCAAGATACTTTGAAGTAATGATGTTTTTTATGCTATCTATATCCCATCGTGATATGTAACTCTTAATTGCTTCCCTTCCATTTGCTGGAGGAGATTCTGCAACTTTCAGTACAAGATTCATCATCCTTCTGTTGGATGCAATCTCAAGAAGTTCATAGGAACTGTATAATCCTGATAGAGCCTGAATATGGGTGCTGTACGGGGTTCCGTCCATTATTCTTAAAACGTCTGAAAAACTCTCTGCATTTATGAGTTCGCTGAAAGTTTCTTCCTTTAGAAGCTCATCATTGAGTAATCGGCACTTGGACGCACTCCCGAAAAAAGTTGCATCCATTAATCCGCACCCATCTTTTCCATTATCATCTCCTCGATCTTTTCTTTCTGATCGCTCATAATGGAATCAAAAGTCATATTAAGGGTCCTCTTTCCATCTGATGATGTGACGAGTATCCCAAGCCTTATCCTTTCTGATTGCTCAAAGGTAAAATCTCCATTAACCTTGCTTATAATGTTCTTATCTTCACTGGAACCTAGAACTTTGAAGCCCTTTCCAAGCTTAGAACCTGCTTCCTTTATGGAATTCCTGATAAACTCTTCATATTTTGGGTCCTTCCTAATGATAGACTCAGAATTATATGCAATTTCCCAGAAATCCTCAAGAAGTTTTCTCTTCCTTTCCATCTCTATGGTTTTAATTGCAATCAGTATCTCGTCTTTTGATGTCACTTCAATTTTCTTCAGGCTCTCCTCAAGTTTTCGTGACATGTTCTTTTCAAGTTCTTTCAGTCTTTCCTGGCTTCTGTCCCTTATTTCCTTAAGGCTCTTTTCACAGTCAGCGGATATTCTATTGATTTGCTCCTTACCCTTTTTTTCTATCTCTTCTATTATATCCTCTGCTGACATTTTGATATCACAGTATGGCTTTCAAAAGCACGTATCCAAGAACCAAACCTATAATCCACAGGGTTTCTGGAATGACGAAAAATATCAGTACCTGTCCAAACTTCTCCGGCTTCTCGGCTATGATGCCCATACCCGATGCACCTATTCCCTGCTGGGCCATTCCAGTTCCAATCAATCCGCCTGCAATGGCTATGGCAGCCGCAATAGCTTCCAGTGCATAAGTACTAACCACATAGTTAGACGAACTGGTTGTCGCCATTGCTGTTACCACAGCACTCCATGCAAACGTTCCAACGCTATAAATCATGAAAATCCTCAAACGCTTATAAAGATGTTTTATTTAAATTTAATTGGAAAACACTTTTAAATTCAGCTTATTATATTTGTGGAAATTACTAATAATTTTCGCACTATCTCACTAACTTACAATAAAATATAACAAATGAATTAAAAAATGATCATTTTCCTTTGATCTATATATAAATTTACTGCCCCCTTTTCTTTAACATACCAACTGCAAGTGCAATAAAAAGTAGTATAATTATATCACCCACTATTATATAAATATAAGATGAGCTAAGGCCATATGAACCAGAAGTTGACGTATACGGTGAAATGATCCTGTTTGCAGTATAGGGTGAAATGGATCCTTTTAATGTAGAGGTGGAAATACGAATATACAAACTTCCGGCAAGAGCTACCACAGAAGCAAGCGGTGTTCCATTGATAATATATTTGATAAATTTATTTCTCAGTTTTCCCATGCTTTACAATTGCACCAAATTAGATATTTTTTTGTGTTTTTTGATTGTTACATTCAATCTAATTAGATTATTTTATTAACTTTCCAGTTGCCATCTTCCACATGTAAAGGTCCAGTACACCTGGCTTCAGCCCAAGCTGTTCTGAAATCTGGATCACCTGTTGTTCATACTTCATGTAAAGCTTTCTATTCAGGGCCTTACCTGATCTTGCAAATTCCCCGTCCAGCATTCTTATGATGTGTTTATCAAGTATTGCAAAGTCAAAAACACCAGTGTTCCTTAGAAAATGAGATGATTCCTTATACCCTATTCCCTTAACATTTTCCACAATGAACTCTCTTGCGACCCATGGATCGGGATGATTCAACAGTACAGGTAGTTCAGGTATTATCCATCTGTTCTCCGAAATAAATTTACCCCTCGTATTGTAGAATCTATAATGCGCATTTTTTAATTTAGCAGTTAAAACTTCTGTACTGTCCTCTATGAATGGCTGTACTCCCAGCTCTCTCTGCATCTTTATGCCTAATTCTGCAGAAGTATTGGCTGTCAGGAAGCAGTAGCATAGCTCAAAAAAAATCTCTGGTCCATCCTTCTTTCTGAATGATTCGAATTCCTTAACTCTTTCATTCACCTCGTCCCTGAATTTGGAATTAATTAGATCTTCCAGTTCTGTGAACCATACTTTCTGTGCTGTTATATTGCTACCAGTCATGTTATCCTTGTTGACTCTGTACTGCATTTATGTGAATTAGTCTTTCTATTCAGTTCTATTTCTTTTGAATATTGCCTTCATATTCCCTTAAAAGGTTTACTGCTAACTTTTAAAAGGTAGACGCTATTAGTCCCCTATATGAACATTCATACTGAACCCGAAGATGGAAAGAATCCTGTACTTGAGATCATAAGGGAAAGCCAAAAGTTCCTGCACCTGAACTACTATCTCATTGACGATCCTGAATTCATGAAGGCAATCGAGGACAGGGTATCCCATAAGGTAAACGTTCAGATAATAATTGATGGCGAGCCATATGAGGGAAGCAGTCATTCCAGCCTTGAAGCACTCAGAAGGACAGGCGCACAGGTTAATCTTTCTCCTTCAAGATTTGATAATACTGACGTTTTTGATCATGCGAAATACATGTACAATGAAAAGAGGTTCCTAATAGGAACAATGAATCTGACAGATGCAGCATTCAAGAGCAACAGGGAGTACTTTGTAATAGGCGATGAAAGAAAGGTTCTAAAATCCCTTGCAAGTATATTTGAATCAGACTGGAAGGGAGAAAGAGCAGGTGAGGTTGATAGAAAGGATCTGATTGTTTCACCAGACTCTGAGAACAGGATCCTTGGAATACTCAGGGACGGAAAGAAGCTATTCATAGAAACAGAAGAACTTGGTAATGACAGGGTAATTCTTGACACCCTGAAGACCAAGGGAAAGAAATTAAGGATGATACTTCCTTCAAGCATTTCTGATGAGGACATGAATAACGCAGATGAACTCATGAAGAATGGTGCAAAAATTAGGGTAATGCCTGCTGAAAAACTCTATATGCACGCCAAGATGATCCATACAGGAAAGTTCGTGTTCATTGGTTCACAGAATTTCTCATCCACAAGTCTACTGAAAAACAGGGAAGTAGGGATCATGGTGAAGAAATACGGGATGAAGAAGATATTCAATAACAAGTTCAAGGAGGACTGGAAAAACTCTGAGACTATTACCAGAAAGATGAGGAAGGGCGCAAAATCCTGATTTAAATTAACTTTAGATCAAATAATTATTCCACTTTTATATTTACTGTATTTAATCTGTATCAACATTAAATTAAAAATCTCTAAATAACTACCTGTGCCTTCAACTATGCATTTTTAAAATTACATAATTTCGCAGATCTGCTCTTATTTCTTAAGTGTGATTTCACAAATTTTATAGACCGAATTACCACTTTTAAAAAATTATGGTTGTAAATTAAAATGAAAAATGAGGGTTTATTTGAATGCGAGATATGCCTTGTGAGCCTTCTCGAATCTCTTGTTCACTGATGCCCAGTCTACATTCTTCATGAATGCGTCCAGATATGGTGCCCTCTTTGCCCCGTAGTCCACGTAATATGCGTGTTCGTAGACATCTAGAGCCATGACGACTATGGCATTCCATATTCCATTTGTGTTGTGTACATCAGCACCAATGTTTCTCAGCTTTCCGGTGTTCAGATCATATACAAGAAGTGCCCATCCCCTGAATGCAGTACCAGTAGCCTTAAAGTCCTCAACCCATTTCTCATAGCTTCCGAAATCTTCTGAGATCTTCTTTTTCAGTTCTTCAGATAGATTCTTGAGACCATCCTTTTTCAGTGACTCGAAATATATCTCGTGAAGAAGCGAACCATCATAATTGAAGGTTTCTTCCAGCTTAAGTTCCCTGAATTCGCTGTAATTCTGGTTTGCCTTGCTTCTGTCTGCATTTGGAAGTTTTTCCCAAATCTCATTCAACTTTGTGACGTACCCATTATAATGCGTCTCAAAGTGATATTCTATTTGCTGATCTGATATACCATCCAGTCCCTTTGGCTTGAATTGATTTTTCTTTTCCCATTTTTCTACCATTTTTTCACCAGATCAATATTATTTACTGGTTTAAAAATTGTATCGATAACGTTTAAATAATTGTTTTTTAAGAATTATTATCACCGAAATTTTACCGGAAGATAAGACCCCTATGATTATGTTTTTTCCATTGTTGAGGTTGATTCTTCTCGCTCCTTAGCCTTGAGTACAATGTACAGAGTTGCCAGAATTACAAATATGACAGGTATGACCACGAGGAATGCGTTTCTGTATCCTACTATTTTTATTACCTCACCAGATATGAATGGCATTACTGTACCAATGGCCATCATTATGGAAAAGAAATAACTGTTAGCCATATTTCTCCTGTTCTCTGGAAAACTCCTTGTTATGGACATTACAGAAAGTGGATATGTAAGTCCATGGGGGATGCCGAGGATCAGGAATGCTAGCATAAAATAATCATAGGATTTTGCTGTTCCAAGTACAAGCAATCCTATGGCGGAAAGGATAACCGCTGAAAACATCAATCTTGGCAATCTTTCTGGTACCCTCACAGAAAATACAAGTCTTGATATGAATGATGTTAGAAAGAAAAGGCTGAATGTCAGATTGACCGTAGAGATGTTTATATTGAAGTCAGATATGCCGAAGAGCCCACCATACGTGGTGAGAAAGGCAAAGGGGATGTTATAGGCAAGGATGTTGAGAAGTGATGATTGAAATCCCTTATCCTTTAGTACTGTTATATCAAATCCTCTTCTCCTGACACCCATCTCATCTGGAAATTTTATGAAGAATGAATCGATCATTCCTACGGCCGGTAAAATAGAGAATACAAGGAATGATTCTTGGAATGATACGTAGTGGAGCAGTTCACTTTCAATATACGGTCCAAGTATTAATGAAAGACTGAGAGTGAGTGTGTAAATGGAAAGGATTCTTTCCCTCTGTCGTTTATCCTTAAAAAGAGACGCTGATGTGATAATATTGGGCATTATGGAACCCAGTGTGAAAGATGCAACTGGCAGAATTATCCATATTGTGAAGGGAGTTGATATATAGAAGAGCGGAAAAGTAACTGCATATATTATTGACGAAATAATGAAAATTTTCCTTCTTGTTTTGGACTCAGCTCTTGCATTGATGAATGTACTCATTATAAAGGTAGTCAGGGATGCAGCTGAAGCCAGAAGACCTATCTCGACGTTGGAATAGAAAAAGTAGTACCTTGCCAGGAGAGGTACAGATGTAACGTACATATTGTTACTGGACCTGATGGCAAAGGTCATCGAAAGGATGACCGCTATGATTACGATTACTGTCCTATGATCTATTTGCCTATCTGTGTTTGAATTTTCAGGCATTAAGTACTGCCCCTTCCAGCTTGCTGTAATCTTGAGGTTTTTCCAGTATTGGCTTCATGGATTTCATGGTGCCAATTATGAACTCAAGAGGAAATTTATTCGGTAATTTTTTTGAAACTGTCTCTGCAGCCTTTTCCGGATTTTTATTAAACTCCTCCAGTCCCTGGTTGTAAATGGTCCTGAAATCGTTTAGAGTGCTCCTATCCTCAAATGAGGCTGAACAGCTTCCTGGGACATAGATCCCAGCTTTCTTAGCCCTTTCCTCCAGTGTAATACCTTTCATTCCACTCATGGACATAACTACTGCTGAAGTTGCCTTACCCTTATTCAACAATGCTTTAATTTCTTCCATATTCTCTCCATAAACAAAGTCTACTGGCAAGGATTCATTCCTCACAATAATTTTTGATAAAACATCACTTGCTCCACCCTTTCTCAATATTGCTGTTGTTCCTTTGAAATCTGGGCTAACCATAGATAATCCACTTAATAATACCATATGAATTGGCAACTTTCTCTTGATCAGTGAGATTGAGGAATCAAGGATTATGTCAGAATTCCCATCCTTTCCAAATTTCACATCTATATCCTTATTGTCAACTGCAAGCAGTGGAAAACAAACCGGTCCTGGTGCTGTTAAAACTTTAATGCTCATAATTAGTGATTACAAATAAGGATAAATAACTTAGTCATAAATTATTATCAATTGTCATAAGGATATCATCTATCATGCCTCTGGCAAGTCTCAGAGCCTGATAATGGGATTTTACGAACTCATGTCCCTTATCTGTTATCCTGTATATTACTGCCTTTTGATGATCCTCTTCACAGGATCCTTCATTTTCTATAAGCCCCTTATTTTTAAGGTTTTTGAGCAAAACATAAACTGTACCCTTTGGAAGTTCCACTCCTATTTTTTCCGTAACTTCCCTGTTTAGTTCGTATCCGTAACGTGGTTTAATGCACATTTCCCTTAAGAGGTATATACTGAGCAATCCTCTCAGTATTTTTTCATCGGACAGTTTCATATGATGCCACATTCTAATAGGTAAACTATTTACTTAAACTTTCTCAATGTTTACCAGATAATTTTCCATAAAATTTCTCAAAAGATATGAAATGATAATGGATAAATTTTGACGAAATTGGAAGTTTTGAAATGTCTTCCTTCAATCATCTTTATACATAGTGTCCTCATCTTCCCCTCCTGAAAGGAAGAGCGACATGGCAGAATAAACGTCTTCCATTCCGAACATGTTCTTTGAAGACACAGGTATCATCTTACTGCTTAGACCGCTTTCATCAAAAGAATTCAATACGTTGTAGAAGAAGTCCTTTCTAAGATCTACCTTTTCCTCCATCAGACTGTCCATTAGGTTGTCAACAGACTCATCCCACTGCGAAATCGTTTCAAGCTGATCATCCTGAAGAATATCTGATTTATTCATTATATACAGTGTTGGTTTGAAGAACCTTGTCATTACTGATGCGTACATAAGTTTCTGCGATATATATCCGGATGGGATTGATGATATGATAGAATCTCCAATGAATGCCAGCATGGATTTCTTGCCCCCAAGAGAGTCCACTATCATTGAACTTGAAGATCTCAGGGTAAAGAGTTCTATTTGTCCCGGTGTGTCGAAGATTACATAGTAGTCAGTGAGTTCATCCAGAAGTGCCTTTATTCTATCTACATTTTCTATTATGAGATCTGAAGCCACGATCTGGGCACCGTTTGGTCCCAGGTTGAATTCGCTCATTATGTCGCTTATGGATATCCATTCTCTTATGTCTATATCACTTTCATATGGAATGAATTCTGACCCAGGGTCCAGATTCACAATGGCTGCATCCATGTTGTTGGTTGTTAGCCAGTCCTTGAATGAAGCACAGAATGTCGACTTACCTGTTCCCGCTGGTCCGGCTACAAAAAGTGCCCCTTTCATTCCAGAATCTCCTCCTCAATTTCACCGTAATTATCCAGTGGATTTTCAATGTGTGTTTCGACCCTCTGAATATCCTCGGTACTGTTGAATGATGTGTCTATTGACCTGAAAATATTCTCTATCCTGTACATCTGTGCAGGTGGCAGGTTGAAATTCTTCATTAATTTTCTAGTTTCTTCCATGTATTTCACTATTCCTCCTCTGTGTATGGTGAGGATCAAGTTATCATTTCCGCATTTCTGGCATTTTCCTGAAAGTGGAATTCTCCTGTACTTTGCATTGCATTTTGTGCAGCGCATTTCCTGAGAGAAGAAGCCCCTGTAGTTTCCAAACATATCCGGAAGGAAGTGTGAATTTATAAGTCTGGATGCTACATCGTCCTGATCAACTGCCCTTATGATTTTTGCAAGGTTGAGTTGCTTCTCTATCTTTTCTGACATTGTTTCAAGAGTTTTATA
The DNA here is from genome assembly GCA_023489425.1 of Thermoplasmatota archaeon. Next base: position 7,335 of record JAMDCG010000052.1, on the reverse strand, counting down.
TGATGATAATAAAACCCCTGAATTGAGGTCTTTTGTACTGAACTGAAAGTCCATTCCTCTGGCAGACCCTGTTTTTTCTACCATATACTTCACAGGTTTCATCATTTCTTCTATCTCTGCAGGCTTAATCCTCTTCAGTGTTGCCTCATAAAATTCAAGTGGATATTCTGATTGTGAGTCCACATTCAGGGCCTCCTTGTCAACCTCATCAGGTCTCAGCAAAAGAGTCATTACAAGTGGAGCATCCATTAGACCCCCGGTTGTTGAAGGAAGGAAATCTTTAGAAAAATTGAGAAGTCCATCCATCAGGAGCATTACAGAATCCTCATCACCATCACAGTTCCTCCTCTTTGCAGCGTGATAAAACGGATGTGCATATCCCCCGTTCACCCTTGAGAAACCTATAATTCTTCCGGCTATACCACCTGAAGTGTGCGGAGCAAGTCCTATGACAATATGTCCTATAAGATCACTTTCATCCCTGCAATTATAGAACTTATCCATTTTATAATACTTTTCCAGTAAGTCATCAACATATTTTGAGACATTTAAAAGATATCTTGCACAGTCCATCGGTATTATGATATCCTGCGTGAATAGTTCATTCATTCCTGGTTCATACCCGATCTCCCTTGCCTTCTCCTCAGGAAGGAAAATTTCAGAGGACTTGAAATGTGTTATTGGTACGTCACTCATATCATACCTGCATGTTCCATCCTTATTCACTGATACATTATTCAGCGAGCGTAGAATTCCCTTTTCCAGTGGTTCAACATGCTTTCCCTTTGACATTACCTTCTTTACGCCCTTGAATTCCTTTAGATCATTTGGACTAACCCCGAGATTATCCAGCGCTGAATTCCATATCTTTGATAGATCAACCTTGATTTTTTCATATGTCCCGGAATCCTTCATTGGAGAGCCACATTCGCTGCATCTTACCTCCGGTCCCACATGATTGCAGTTTGTGCACTTTCTGACATTTACTTCAACCTCATATTTGGAGTGTGATGACTTTGCAGCATCCATTATTGAACGTCTTGAAGAGCCTGTGTTTTCAATTGGGAAAAGGGAGTGCACCTTTGGTTTCATCTTTCTTTCTCCCGCTTTCTCTGGCCTTCCAAGCCTTGCACCTATTCGTACAGGACCTCTTGGCATAATGGTAACTCCCGCAATACTGCTTATGCATTCCATAGGATCAGTTGTTTCTATATGCCTGAAATTGCCCATTAATTCCCTGAGTATGTTTTTGTCATCAAGTATGATCTCATTTCCTACTGTGCGATATTCAACGCCTAATTTTTTCAATATATCCTCAGTTTTATCTGCACGACTGATTGATGGGTACTTCCTTTTTTCCACAGAATCAGTTATGATATCCCCTAGTTCGTTAATTTCCTCAACAGAGAGATCATGCCAGAAAAAGTTATAGTCCGGGTGAAGAGGTATGTGGAATTCTTTACTTATGTCAATTGCATCCTTTACATTCCTTACTATAATTCTTTCCCTTGGAACATTCGTTGCAACTGCGAGTTTATTCCACCATTCCATTACAAATGGAGAGGGTTCAAGAACATGGTTATTCTCAAGAAAATCACCATATGATATGAGTATCTCCCCCAGATCTGTGATCTCAACTACCTTTTTTACAACCTCTTTAGCCTGCTTTTCGTCCCTGATTCTGAGGTGTCTTCCGTCATCTAAAAGAACCATGGGGCCTTCGATTTCATCACAGGGTGTCATTGCGGCTGCCTTTCCTGGCAGCTCTACCTTCAGCTGGCTTCCGGTGGCAACAAAATCGTCCAGTATGATCATTGTTGCAGGGTGTATGGAAGCTGCAGCAAGTCCTGATAACCTTGATCTTCCATATCTAAGCCTGAATCCCCCAGGTCTGTTTGGGTAGCCGAAAACAGGCCTGCCTGCCACAAGATCTCCAAGGAATTTTGTGGCTTTCCGATCAACTGCATCATCTGTTGTGTTCTTTCCTGATTTTTCAAGGAAGTCCCAGTCATTTATTCCCAGTTTAGTGGTGTGCTTCAGAACCTTCTTTGTCTTCTGGAGAAGTCCTTCACATAAAACCAGACACATTCCACCCCTGATCTTGTTAGTTTTGAATCTTTCCATATCTCTATGACCTGAGATCTCCTCATCTTCACTTCCCTCTCCATCTATACATACTGGACAGTTCTTCAGGACATTCTTTATCTCCTGATCATCCGGGAGATACTGAAGATGTTTCACCCTGTTGTAACTCTGAATTTCCTCAATATATCTTTCTATTTCCTCATCTGTGATCTGGAACTTTCCTATATTTAGCTGTCTCCTCACAAGATCTGCAATAAGTACACTAAGAGCCTGAGCGGTTCCTCCAGCTCCCCTTATAGGCCCTGCATATACAACTGAAACATAATCTGTGCCATCAAAATTCTTACCTATGGTTACCCTGGAAATCCCTTCCAGAGGTGCAACAAGGATGCCTTCGGTAAGAATTGCGAGACCGACCCTCACTGACATATCAACGGCCTTATCCATCCCCTCGCCGGAATATTTCTGTGCGGTCCTCTTTGCCATCTCAAGGGCCACTTCTTCTCTGCTCATTGTCAGGGATAAATCTCTAATTTCCTGACTTATATCCTTTAGATTTAGCAGTTCTCCTATCCTGTCTGCCATATCATTGGCCAGTGGTATTTCAACCCTGTCAGTAATGTCCAGTCCCCTTGACCTTGCCACCCTGGCCACATCATAACATTCATTGACTTTTTTCCTGACCAGTAGCTGATAATCAGTTTCACTTATGGTGGCCATACCATATCATGCTCTCTGTTCCATTTGTACTTTTTCCTTCCTGAATTCAAATGCCATCTTAACAAGATGTAAGTGCAGTGGAGATGGTTTAAGTGGTCTAGACTTGAATTCTGCATGAAACTGGGATGCAATGAAATTCTTTCTGTTCTTAATCTCAAGTATTTCCATTCTTATTCCCTCCTCATCTTTTCCTGAGAATATAAGACCATGATCTTCCAGCTTTTTAATATATTCTGGATTAACCTCAAATCTGTGCCTGTGCCTTTCCATTATTTCATTCTGTTTATAAAGATCAAAGGCCAGTGTATTTTCACTTACAACAACTTTCTTGGCTCCAAGCCTCATGGTACCACCCATATCCTTGACGCCAACCTGTTCTGGGAGGATATCTATAACAGGATTTTTTGAATCTGTTGAAAACTCCGTGCTGTTTGCGTCTTCAAGCCCTAGAACGTTTCTCGCGTATTCTATGACTGCGACCTGAAATCCAAGACAGATGCCAAGGTATGGTGTATTGGTTTCCCTCGCATATTTTGCTGCAAGTATTTTACCCTCTACCCCTCTGTATCCGAATCCGGGTGTTACAAGTATTCCATCTAATTTTTCCAGTACTGATGGATTTTCCTTCACCATATCTGAATCCAGCCAGATAATATTAACTCCAATGCCCGTACTCCCAGTTGCATGGTTCATTGCCTCTCTGTGACTAATATAGGCATCATGCAACTCTGTGTACTTTCCTATTATTCCTATATCAACAAAAGAGTCCGGGGAGAGCAGATTTTCCTTGTACGTTTCCCAGCTGTCCCTGAACACCGTGGTCTGCAAACCCAGCTGTGATTTAATAATATCGATTACAGACTGTTTTTCTATTACTTCAGGAACCTGATAGGCATTTTCCACTTCATAAACACTTATAACGGCCTCTTCAGGCACATCAGTGAACAGTGATATTCTTTTCTTCACCTCCTTAGACAGTGGGTTCTTTGATCTGCAAAGTAAGAGATCAGGTTGCAGTCCAATTTCCTTCAATGCCCTAACACTATGCTGTGTTGGTTTTGTCTTCTGTTCCTCTTCCCTTCCTATTTCCGGTACAAGTGTTACGTGACCGAGAAACACCTGTCCTTTTTCTTCCCTTCTCAGCTGCCTTATTGCCTCCAGAAATGGCATTGACTCTATGTCTCCCACAGTTCCCCCTATTTCGATTACAACCACATCGAGATCTTCGGCACTTGAAACTTTTCTTATCCTTCTCTTTATCTCATTTGTTATGTGAGGTATGATCTGTACGGTACTACCAAGATATTCTCCCCTTCTTTCCCTTTCTATGACTTCCTTGTAAACCTTTCCTGTTGTGATATTGTTATTTCCTGTTAGACTTCTATCCAGGTATCTTTCATAATTTCCTAGATCTAGATCGACCTCACTTCCATCATCCAGTACAAAAACTTCTCCGTGCTGGTATGGGTTCATTGTTCCTGCATCATAATTGAGATATGGGTCTATTTTTAATGCTGTTACCTTGACCCCACTATTAGTAAGTATGTGACATAAACTTGAGGCAATTGTTCCCTTTCCAATACCGGAAAGGACACCTCCTGTAATTACAATATACTTCATTTTTAATGAATAGTTGGCTGTTATTAAAATTGTTGTATCAATGATTAAAATAATGTTACAATCTTCACATATTAACCGTCAAAATACCTTAATTGGCCTTATCCGCATGCCGGTAAATAGAATCACCCAATGTTATTATAAAGATTTGGCATTTCTGAATTATATGGATCAGAATTCAAGATCATTCTGGCAGATAAAGATAACTGAGGCAATACAGGGAGATGTTGTGGTTGTGCCAAAGAATGATGGGATCAGCAATGTTCCTAAGCCCAGGGATTCTGGGCTATTCAGGAGATCTCTTGGTGAGATTAAGGGTCAGATAGCAGACTGGAGAGCATCTGTTCCAGGCACAACCCAGTGTGTCCACGCCGTTGAGTACAGGGATAGATATGAAGTTCATCTGGACAGGTATGATCCTGGGAAAAAACCTCTGGAACATCTCCTTTATGATTCGCCAAAATATGCAGCCATAATTGCAACAGGTGCCGTAGCGACACTTGCCGTAGTGAGAACACTCCTGAGAAAAAAGTAGATCAAAAACAGGAAAAATAATTTCTTTTTTTAAAAGTTTGGGTTAACTCCTCAGAGTATTTCCTGATTTTCCAGTTCCTTGAAAATATCTTCATACTTCTTTTCAAGTCCATCTTCGTGAACTGATAGGCTTGCGAACTGAATTATTTTGTTTCTTCTGAATACCCACTGATTTACCCTCCAAACTTTTCCCTTGCTTAGTGTTACTTCCTCTGCCTGTGTTTTCAGTATCCCATTCTCTTCAAGATCATAGAATGCGTCCCTTTCTGGTGGTGATAGAACATTGTCCAGCACATAGTCCTCATATCCAAAAAAATCGAGCAGGAAATCACATAGATCCAGGACGTCTCCTCTGGTTAATCCCTTTGTTCCGTAAACATTTTCAAGTGCCTTTATCAGGGTTTCGCGTCTCAGGACAACCATTGAAATCATGTGAGTATTACAACTACTTAATTAAATTTCCTATGCTCGGGAAAAAACTTATATTATAGTATTTGAATGGCTTCTCTCCTTTTTTTATTATTAATTTGTTTGTGTTAAATGTTAAGGACATACATGTTATATGTTGACAGGGATATTTTCATTATTCCATAGACTTATAATAAAACAAAAATTGTGTTTAAAATTCCAATATTATCTAATTACCGAATAGCAGTCATGTTAGTTTTAATTTTATAACTTGCGAATTGCGTATATAATTTAGTCAATAATCTGTTTTTTTAAATAGTATAATTTCAGCATTTTCAAGATACATTTGTTCCATGAACCTCTGGAAAATGAATTAATAGGATGATTTTTCTATTCAAATCGGTAAGGGTAATTTTAAATATCACTCTTAAAATACTTATCCGTTGAAAGTGAAATATATAGGTTTAATTGCAACTGTGTTACTTGCAATTCTTCTAATTTTTATGTCTGGCAATAATTTCTCTTCAGTTAATACCCATAATTTCAATATGCTAAGTCATGAAGGTAAATTTGCCCATAGCTCAGTAAACACTTCAAATGAAAATAAAATAATCAAATCTAATATTACACTAACATCCAATCTAACAGGGGCGAACATTACCATAGAACCGGGTGTCGTTGTTACTTCAGATGGATGGAACATTTTTGCAAACGGAAGCTTTTGTAACTATGGCGTTATAATTACCGGAATGACCCCAATGGACTCATATCCACTTTCCTACGGAGGTTCAGGAGCAGGGGCACAGAGCCAGTCTGAAAATGCAGGTATTTCTTCAGGATTCTCAACCCTGGCCCCTGGCGGTAAGGGTTCAAGCAGTAATACTGTACCCGGAGGGAATGGAGCGACCCCCTATTTAAAGATAAATAGCACTACAGAAAACCTTTTCTCATACTGGTACAGAAACAATTTCAGTAATTTCCTTTCAGGAGCTGGAGCACAGAGCCTCAACGGGTTGCCATATTCCGCTGGGGCCTATGGAATAGCAATATGCGCACATAGCATAAATGTGGGAAGAATAGTAGCATCAGGTGCAAATGGGAGTGGAACCGGAAGTGGTACAGGTCTTATAGGTGGAGGCGGAGGAGGAGTGATATTTCTCTCCTACTTTGATAACATATCCCTTGAAAATAAGTGTAATGTTTCGGGTGGTCAGGGTGTTTACAGTCTAAATGGTGAAAGTAGCAGCGGAAATGGTGGGAACGGACAGATTGTGTGTTATGACAGGACGACCGGAGAAATCAGAGACCATGTTCCACATGGGAGCGCCATATCCATTCCTAATCGACCTACAAAAATCTATGATGGAACTAATCCACCAGGGCTGAATGTAAATGATATTTATGGTGGAATAACTGCAATTGCTGCCCTTGCTCTTTTGCCTGTATATTACTGGAAAAAGAAAGACTAATTCTTTATCCTCATTTTCCCTATTCTTTCTATTACTGATGGATCTTCAAGGCCACTTATGTCACCAGGATCCTGTCCTAAATACGCTGCCCTGATTACTCTCCTCATTATTTTCCCGTTTTTGGTCTTTGGAAGCTCATCTATATTTAGTATTTTATCTGGACTGAATGACTTTCCCTGCGATTTCTCAACCTCCTTTTTTATCCCCTCCCTAACAGCCTCATCATTTTTTCCCCTGTAGAAAATAACAATTGCTTCGCCTTTCTTTTCATGAGGCACTCCTATGGCAGCGGATTCAACTACGCCCGAAACCCTATCTGCAGCGTCTTCAATCTCTCCAGGACCAATCCTCTTTCCAGAGGTTTTTATAATATCATCTGCCCTTCCATACAGGAAGAAATAACCATCTTTGCTTTGCATTGCCCAGTCACCCTGTGACCAGAACCCTGGAAATTGAGACCAGTACGAGGTCCTGTATCTTTCCTCATTATTCCAAACACCAC
>JAMDCG010000053.1 GCA_023489425.1 Thermoplasmatota archaeon | reverse complement strand
GTTGTTCTTACAGTTACAACTCTAACACCAAAATCCTTCGCTCTATATGCTTCCCTTTCCCAGTTGGATACAAGGTTTGCCCAGAAGTCTTTCCCCTCGGGAGAGCTTTCTGTTGCTGCAACATTTTCTGAATATCCATATATGCCAGCCGCAGATCCATTTATTAGTACTTCTGGCTTTATACTGCATTTTCCTATTGCTTCAACTATGTATCTGGTTCCCTTTACCCTGCTGTCTACTATCTCTTTCTCATAATCTCCTCTCCACTTTGAAAAAATAGGAGCTCCCGAGAGATTTACCACACCTTTTATTCCGTTCATGAATTCAGAGAGTTCATCTGGTCTGTTTATGTTGTATTCTATATAGCTTACAGCACCCGGTAATATTTCCATGGCTCTCTGAGTATTCCTTGAAACCACATACAAATCATAATTCTTCTCCTTAAGTGAATTGTAGAGCCTTTTCCCTATGGAACCTGTTGCTCCAATTAACATAACTTTTTTATTTTCCATATAGGTAAAATAGGACTGAGTTTAATAGGATTTATTAAAAAAATTTTTTATGAATATTAAGTTATACATTCTTTCTAATCTATTTTGCATTTATAATTTCTTCAGAATGATAAGTGATAATTATTGGAACGCTATTCTCAAAGGTGAAGAGAGAATTAAAGGAAGCTTATGTAATTGAAAATTTGAGAACGCCATTCGGGAGGAGAAACGGATACTTCAGGAACACACACCCTGTCAATCTTCTTGGAAATTTGGCCCGTGAGTTGCTTTTGAGGTTGGATATAGAAGCCTCCAGCGTTGATGATTTTATAGTTGGAAGCGTAGATCAATTTGGTGAACAGTCAGCAAACATAGCCAGAAACGCCTGGCTATCAGCAGGTCTCCCAGAAACTGTCCCAGGTGTTACAGTAGATAGACAGTGTGGTTCAAGCCTACAATCCGTACAGTTTGGTTACAGTGGAATCGAATCTGGAATTTATGATCTTGTGCTTGCAGGTGGAGTTGAATCGATGACGAGGGTACCAATGTTTTCTAGCATTAAGAGTGATTCGACACCCATGACCAGTGAACTCAAGAAAAGATATCCTGTAGATGATGAATGGTTCAGCCAGGCCAGAGCAGCATCAATTGTTGCTGAAAAATATGGTATAACGAGGGAAGAGATGGATACCTTCAGTCTTGAGAGTCACAGGAAAGCTTATTCAAAATCCAGAGAGACAAAATCCGAAATTTTCCCCTTAATGGGAATGGATAGGGATGGAAATAGTAAGGTTATGGACCGGGATGAGGGTGTGAGAACGGATAGCACCATCGAAAAGTTATCAGGATTGAAGAACGCATTTGATGGTGTTGAGAATATCACTGCTGGAAACTCCAGTCAAATATCTGATGGGGCATCCCTCACCCTCATTGCTTCGGAGCAGAAAGCTGAACAGCTAAATCTGAATAAAAGGGCAAAGCTAAAATCCTTTACCGTTGCCGGGGTGAATCCAGTTGAAATGCTAACAGGGCCGATTGATGTTACAAAGAGAATACTTAAGAAAGAGGGTCTTACAATAAACGACTTTGACTATTTTGAAGTTAATGAGGCTTTTGCTTCCGTTGTACTTGCATGGATTAAGTCTACAGGAGCTAACCCGGATAAGGTCAATGTCAATGGAGGGGCCATAGCCATAGGTCACCCACTGGGAGCTACCGGATCTAGACTTGTGGGAACAATGGTTAACGTTCTTGAAAATAGAAAAGCCAGTAGAGGTCTCATTGCCATATGTGAGGGCGGAGGTATGGCAAATGGAGTTGTGGTGGAAAGGATAGAATAAGGAAATTATCGAAATTTTTTTAACTTTAAGTAGTTATATCTTCCTTAACTGAATGTAATTTACTTCATGGTTTTCTCTCTTCCTCAGGATTAACTGTGCATGATATTTCGTTCTCTCTATATTCATCCTAAGATTGAGTCCATTTATTCTCTCCCATATATCCAGTCCGATTTTTATTGCGTCCTCATCTGGAATTGATGCATATTTCCTGAAATAAGAGTTTGGATCTTTGAAGGCTGTTTCCTTAAGTTTCAAAAATCTCTGGATAAACCACTCTTTAATTGTCTCTTCCTCAGCATCCACATATATGGAAAAATCGAAAAAGTCAGAAACCATAAGATCGTGAAAGTTGTCGTTTATCCTGTCAGAATGAGATTGAAGAACGTTCAGACCTTCAAAAAGTATTATGTCAGGGTTTACAATTTCAATTTCTTCCTCTGGAACAATGTCATATTTTAAATGAGAATAAAAAGGAGCCTTTAGATGACTCACACCAGATTTTATCCTGTATAGGAACTTGATCATAGATTTAAGATCATAACTTTCTGGAAATCCCTTTCTTTCTATTATATTTCGTCTCTTCAACTCCTCATTTGGATAGAGAAAACCATCTGTGGTAACAATATATACATTAAGTGAATTTTCCCACGAAGAAATAAGCTCCTTCATAATTCTAGCTGTTGTGCTCTTACCCACTGCAACACTACCTGCAATTCCAATAATATAAGGAACCCTCTCATTTTCCATTTCAAGGAAAGCCTTTCTTGTCCGGTTCAGACGTCGGTAATTGTCATAGTATACCTTGAGTAATCTTGTCAGTGGTGCATAAATATCCTTTACCTCCTTCATAGATATATTTTCATTTATGCCTCTGATTTCCCTTAATTGATCCTCTGTAATCGTGATTTTTTTTCTGTCTCTAAGTTTTCTCCACTTCTCCCTTTCGATCGTCACAAATGGTGTTTCATAATCTGAGGATTCCATTTTTACATCAGATGCGAGATTGCTTGTAGAATTTAAACAATATCATAACAAGTCATAGAAACTCACCATGTTTGAACTTTATTAAATTTTATAACTCATTATTCTAGGAAATTCTATTTTTAATCCTTATACAAAACCAAATAGGTTATATAACACTGTTTTTTAATAGATTAATGGATTTGAGATTCTACATTCTAAGGAGGGTAGTGGTTATTATCCCCACATTGTTCCTCCTATCTTTCATTACATTCATATTTGCAAGGCCATTTTTACCTGTTTATGGTGGTTTTTCAAATGGATATCTCTCTTTCCTCTCTCTGATTTTTCATGGAAATTTTGGGACCATAAGTACTTCTATTTTCACAGGTCCTTTCATAATAGGTTTCGAACTCTATTTTCCAGTTACTGTAGAGATAGTAATCCTGACTGTGATACTAACATTTGTAATAGGTGTCCCACTTGGGACATATATAGGGAATTCAAGAATTAAAGAGACAGACTTTATTGCACGGATATTTTCACTTATATTTTATTCCATGCCACTTTTCTGGATTGCAATAATTCTGGAATTCACATTTGGTAGCGGAATTGGAGTTTTTGCCGGACTTTTTGGTAATCATGCAGGATTACCTGTTCTAGGGCAGGGTTACTCATCTACCACGAATGTCCCGTGGATATCTGATCAGGTATCCTATCCTACTCACATGTTATTTTTTGATTCACTTCTACATGGTGATTTTACTTTAGCTTATATCTCATTTCTGCACATTATTATTCCAGTTATTGCTCTTACATTGAGCATCCTTGCAATCATAATTAGATACATAAGGGCGGGAGTTATAGATTATTCTAGCACTACATATACAAGAAATGCTGTTGCCAGAGGAATAGGTCAAAAGAGAGTTGTTATGTATTATTCAAGGCGAAATGGATTCTTCCCATCAGCTACCATAATAGGACTCATAATTGCATATCTATTAACTGGAAGCCTGCTTTTAGAGTATTTCTTTGGAATAAGGGGACTTGGATTCCTCATTGTTGAGATAATAGGGAATATAGGGGCAAATGGCCTGGCCATGGCCTCCCTTGTTCTCGTTTTTGGCATTATATTCATGATAGTGAATATTGTGGTCGATCTGGTATATGTGATACTGAATCCTGAGGTGAATTTTTGAGGTGTATCGATGAATAGAGTGAGCTCACTGTTTAAAATTGAAAAACAGGACAGGAGTGATCATGGATATAAACTAACCTTTAGAATGTTACTCAGGAGGAAGGCATTTACTGTGGGATTCATCATCCTTATGGTTTATTCCATAATAGCAATACTTGATGTGGCAGTCCCTCAATATCTGGGAGCTGGTTATGGCTTGATTTCACAGCTAACACGATTTTCTTCGGATACTGGATCTGCACCGTTGCCACCAACACTGAAACCATCCTCAATATATGGTAATGGTCCAGCATGGTGGTATTATTTTGGGACTACCTACGACGGCATCCCAATACTTCCTGCCATTCTTTCGTCTTTGTATATAGATCTTGGATATACAGGTCTTGTAATTCTCGTTTCTTCACTTTCTGGATTACTTATAGGGACAGTATCGGGATATTTTGGAGGTGCGATTGACGAGGCACTTATGAGAATAATGGATGCATTCATCAGTATTCCTTTCTATGTTACCGCAATCGGTCTGGCTATTCTTTTTTCGATCTCTCTGGAAGCAAATAGCACATCATTTGATGGACTTGATATAATTTCAGTTGCCCTCATAATATCTCTCTTCCCGATTTATGCAAGAATAAGCAGATCGGCAACAATAAACCATAGAAGGATGAGATATATGGATGCAGCAAAAACCAGTGGGCTAACTCCCCTAAGGAATGCGTTCAGCCATGTTATGCCTGATGCCATTGCTCCTATGATCGTCCAGATAACGCTCAACGTTGGGACAGTTATCCTGTTTCTTTCCCTGATTGAATACCTTAACATTCAGAATATTATTGGTGTATCAATCTACCTCCCTGATCTGGGTAATCTCATAGCTCAGGGTAGTCTGCTTATTAAGTTCATCCCTGGAGGGTTTTCTAACTGGTGGACAACAGCTATTCCAGTATTTTTCCTGCTTCTTATAGTTGTTGGAGTTAATATAATGGGTGACAGTCTAAGGGATTCACTTGATCCAGAAAGGAGGTGGAGATGAATGGATAAGTCTTCTTCTAAGAGTAAGGCACAGATTTCACTGAGTGTCGAGAACCTTATAACCTCCCTGACTGTTAATGGAATCAATTACAGATCACTCGATGGGATAAGCCTAACCATAAAAAAAGGGGAGGTTTACGGTTTAACAGGGGAGAGCAATTCTGGAAAAACTCTACTTGCTGAGAGTATAATGAATCTAATTCCTGAAAATAAAGGAATGGTCGAAAGCGGAAACGTAATATTCAACAAAATTAACACCATGTACTATCATACAGGAGAGACAAGAAAGTCACTTTTTTCAATAAAAAAGGACAAAGAAGTAAAGAAAAAGAAGCCAAAGAATTATGACAAACTTATGGAAGAACTGAGAGGAAAACGTATTTCTTATCTTATGCAGGATTCATTCCATTCACTAAATCCATCAATGACCATAGGAGATCACATGGTGGAAGTACTAATGAGGCACAGAATTCCGGAGATGGGTAGAAATATCATTAAAAAATCCAAATTAACAAGAGATTCTTTCATGGATTTCCTTGAGGAAGTAAAGGGTATTAAAGTCTTTAAAAAACGTGAATCTATGGTTGTAGATTACTGCAAGACTAATGGGCTAGACTCACATATTTCTGAAGTGATGGAAATAGTTGAAAATGATATAGATTATGAAATGCCTGTTTCTCTACTAATGGATAAGGTTAACCCAGGGCTGAAGGAAAAACAGGTCAGACAGATAGAAAAGATCTCTGACTATTATAATTTGCTTTCAAGAATAGACATGATGAAGCTTGAGATGTGCTCATCTGATTTGTCGGAGCGGGAGAATTTAAAACTAAATATTAAAACTCTGGAGAGAGAGTGTAATAAGAAATATTTTCCTCTAAAGATCTCGTTATTGTTTAGTAAGAGATTCATGTTAAAGGAATTCGTAAAAGAAGCCAGGGCATATTCCATAGAGACCATGAAATCAATTGGAATTGAAAAGGCGGAGTCCATATTTAATAAATATCACGATCATCTACCTCCGGGAATAAGACACTTATGTCTTTTTGGTCTCGCAATAATAGGAGACCCAGATCTTATGATACTGGATGAACCCACTTCGTCCATGGACACTTTTACCCAGACGAAGTTACTTGACTCTGTTAGAAAATTATCACATTCAAAGGGAAAGACAGTTCTTTTTATCACAAACGAGATTGCATTGCTTGCAGGAATAGCTGGAAGATTGGGGATAATCTATGCGGGGAACTTAATAGAGGAATCAACAACTCTTGAGATATTCAACAATTCAAAACACCCATTTACCATTGATTACCTCTCATCTTCAAAAGTCAGTATGGAAGGTACTGAAAATAATGTTCCTCTTGAATTCATACAGGGTGAACCGCCAGATCTGGTGAATCCACCCAGTGGATGCAAATTTCACCCCAGGTGCAAATTTGCAATGGATGTATGTTCAGTGAAGGTTCCGGGAATGATAGAAGTGTCAAGAAATCACAGGGTAGCCTGCTTTTTATATTCTGACAAAACGGAGGTTCAGTAAAATGGTTGATGGTAAAATTGTGCTTTATGCCTCTCATATCTCCTAT
>JAMDCG010000114.1 GCA_023489425.1 Thermoplasmatota archaeon | reverse complement strand
CGTTTACCCTCATTCCTTCATATAATATCATTTTCATTGATGAATTTGTTTCATGTAGTCTTTCTTTTATGAACTTTTCTACTTTTTCCATAATAAAGACTATCAATACGACCTATTCACCATATTCAGCAATTTACTGTGAAATAAATGGATACATATATATTACTCAGGAATTCAGGAATGATATTCTAATTTTAAATCCCAGTAATTTTAACATAGTATCAATAATTCCAGTCCAGTTATCGCCAAAATTAATTAGAGTTAATCCCTTTGATAGAAAAATATATGTTATTAATTCTATCTCAGACACTATTTCCGTTATATCACCCATAACGAACAAAATTCTTTATAATGTTAGAGTGGGTAATGATCCTACAGATATAGCTTTTAACCCGTTTAATGGAACTGCTTATGTTTCTAATTATTTATCTGGGAATATCTCTGTTATAAAGGCTAACTCAGGTGTTGTAGATTATCAATATCTTACAGGAGAAGGAGCAACATCCCTATCATATGATTCTAAAACTGGCGAATTGTTCATAGCAAATAAACAGGAAAATGAGGTTTATGTAATTCCAACTACTAAGACCAATACCAGCACAGGAAATATATTGATTAATGAACCGTATTACGTGCTTTACTGCGAAGCAAATGGACTGGTGTATATATCTAACAGGTCTCATTCACTTACTATTTTCAATCCTTCTAGCAGTAAATTAACTGAGATAAATACACCAAATTTACTGGGGGGGATGCTGTTTAATAATCCTTCAAAAGGTGAAGTTTACTATATGACATATAACGGAGAAATACTTATTTTTCAGAGTGGCAGTAAAGCTCCTGCCTATTACATTAAATCAACTTCTAATTTTGAATGCATTGCATTTTCTATCAACAGTAAGGAGATTTTGTTTACTGATCCTTCTCAGGGTACAATATCAATTCTCCAACTCAAATCAGAATATCCCCTAAGATTAACAGAAACTGGGTTATATAAGGGAACAATATGGTTCTTTAACCTCACCACATCAATTCATTCGGGTCCAATATCAAACCCAACATACCTTTTGTGTGTTCCAGAAGGTTCATATTCTTATACTGCTCAATCATCAAATAAGGTTTACAATTCCTCAATAGAAGGCAATGTTAACATCAGTGAATCTGGAGCTAACTTAAGTGTGAAGTTTAAGAAAGTGTTTAATATAGTCATATTTGAAAGAGTTGGAAATTTGACTCTGAATTCGTGGAGCATTTGCACAAATAATATATCTAAAAGGTCTGAAGGAAATATTATAGAGATGCAACTTCCAAATGGCAGTTATTTTGCTTCTGTAGAAATTAACTCTTCATCTGGTTCAATTAGATTCCCCTTAGAATTTTTCGTACACGGAACACAACATTATATCTATGTAAAAGAACCGTCTGTAAATAATGGTATTTACTACTTTCCAAAAATAGTCATTGGTTCAGTCTTCCTTTTTATTTCACTGCTTCTTTTGCTGTTAATATACTTAGTGATGGAAAGAAGATCAAGGAATAAACTCTAAAATAATTGGATATTCCAAAATTAATAACCTATGATTTTCAATGTCTTATGGTCTTATGTAAAGCTTATGCGAAACCGTAGACTTTCTTTAATTCAAGTTTAATTAGTCTGAAATTAAAAATGCTCAATAGCTACCATAGCTGATGAATCAATTCATAATTCTAATTACTCTTAGGGAATAATTGGGAAAGTTTATTATCAGTCTTTTCACTATTAAAACCGGGTTATGTCTATATCAATGGAGAGAAAAAAATTGGCTATTTCACTTGGAATAGTAATTCTTATGATTTTTTCCTCATTTACAGTATTATCAGCTAATCAGAGCGCCAGCATGAACAGTACCGCCCATACCAATTTCACGGAAAATGAGAGAAAGATTCTTTGCAGCGAACTGGGACCCAGAACCGAATTGCCTTACAGAGTAAGTCCCGGTAAAAACATATCTGGAAGGTATTATGAAGGTGAAATGAATGTAATGATTACATTCAAACTGCGGAATGAAAGTAGACTGGAAGGCTATCTAACGGATCTTTCTAATCCTTCCAGTAGTCTTTATCACCACTATATCACAAGAAGCCAGTTTACACAAAACTTCTCTGTTCCTGAGAAGCTATATAATCTGGTTGCAGATTATTTTTTAACCTTTAGGAACGCAACAGTAAGAAAATATTCTGATAGAATTTCTCTTATGTTAAATGCCCCTTCTAATACAATCGAGAATATATTTAAAACAGAAATACTGGAAAATAAGAGTGACAATGGGATCAATTATTTTGCAGTTGAAACACCTTCTCTTCCGCGTTTAATTGAAGCCCAGATTTCTCAGATATCAGGATTAAACAATACACCAGTAGCCCAGATAGCTTCACTCAGTCATGAGTTAATCGGCACAGGTTCTTCCAGTTCAACAAACTATTTGAACGGCTATCCTGCCCCAATTGTGTCCTCTGGAGTGCAGTACCTCTATGGAGCTGATCTTCAGGTTGCATACTGTACAGATCCTCTCTACAACGTAACATATCCTACCAACACAGTGGTTGCCACCATATTATGGGCGGGAAACACCAGTACAGGACAGCATGTTGGGCCTTTCAACCCCTCCAATATTTATGATTATTACAATACTACTATTCCATCTGGTGAGCCTCATTCCATATTACACGGTGTGCCCATAGGAGGAGCGCTTTATCCTGGAAAATCGGCGAACGATGATACTTCAGGAGTTACGCTTGAAAATACACTGGATCTTGAGATGATCGGTAGCCTGGCCCCTGGGTCTAACATCTACAACGTTTACGGTCCATCACCAACTGAAGCCTGCCTGAACGCTGCCTTTGCATACATTCTGAATCCAAATTCCACTGAAAAAGGTCTGAATAATGTTTCCGTTATTTCAAACTCATGGGGTACTCCTGAATTTAATGATACTGCATGGTTTGAATACCTTCAGGAGGCACAGGCAAGGGGAATCACAGTTCTTGCAAGCAGTGGTGACTCGGGGGATAATTCTGCAAGCTCAGAATACAGTGCTAATTCTAACTATACCAGCGATTTCCTAAACTTCCCAGCCTCAATGGCATATAACAGCTTCGGGATTACATCTGTAGGTGGTACAACACTAACGCTGACTGGAAATCTGCATATAAAGAGTCAGTCAGCCTGGTATGAGTACGAAAAATTGCTCACTATTCCTGTTGATCCAATCGGGAGCGTCGGAGGAATAAGTCAGGTTTTCAGTGAAACAAGTTGGCAGAGAGATAGTGAGGCAAACGATGTAATAAAAGGTGCAGGACTAGGTGTACCAGATATCGCTTCGATGGCGAACAACACTCTAATGTGTGTTACAGTAAATGGAGCTCAATCTATTTGTTCTGTTGCAGGAACAAGTGTGGCATCACCAACTGAAGCGGGAATAGTAGCTGATATCAATGCAGTTCTGAATCATTACGGTGAGAAAAACCTTGGATATATCAATCCAGAAATATATAAGGTTGCAAACCTGGAATTTTTTGGGAATTCCAGTATAAAGAATGTATCTTACTCAACCAACAGTGTCAATCAGATTTTCCTTCCTCTTGAACCTTTTTATAACGTCCATTCCGGAGGCAATGCACTTTACAGGGCAGCATATGGATATAATTTAGTAACAGGTTGGGGCTCCATCAACGCGTATAATTTCACGGAATTCCTGCTTGATCAGAACTTCAAGAATAACCCTGTGGCTATTTCGGGAGTTGAAAATATGATTAATATTTCATCCCTTAACTTCATTGATGAAGGGAATGGAAGATCCGTTGATATTGAACAACAGTACATAGTTTCTGATCAACTGGGCGAACCCATATACAATGTACATGGAATATTGAATCTTACACTGGATTCAAATTCCCAGTGGAGTGGATATATTCTCGTTGAAGCACAGTACACCTCATTTCAATCTAGGAATTTAATAAAGAACTACGAGTTTTCAGATAAACTAAAGCTTGGCCTGACATCATTCCCTTCACACCTTGAAATGAAGTCCATCCTGAATTCCACTGGAGATATGTTCGGTACATCCCTAATCTTCGGAATTAATGGAAGCTTTTTAAAAATACCCATGCCTGGTGGCGCATATATAATTGGATCTGAGAATTATAGTTACATTGACCCCTACTCATCGATCACATTCCCAGAACCACCCATAGTTTCATCAGGAGGAGCACTAGATCCAGAATTCGGCATAACTTCAGATTCATCCGGAATCACTTCGGTATTTTCTATTAAATCAGATGCAAACACATCCTTTCTCCTTCTTCCATTCGGCCGTAATGTATTTGTTAAGAGCAACACGCATATTCTAGCTAAAAAAAGTAATCTTTTGGGTGGGACAGTAAATAATATTGACTGGGAAAGAACGGGAAAAGATCAATGGTTCGTCACCTACGTTAACGGTTCAAGCGATTACGGTATTACGGCATCCCTTGAATCATATGAAGTTGATTTCGTGGAGAGCGGTCTACCCATAGACCAGAAGTGGTCATTAGATGTTGGGAATAGATCTTTTCATACAGATAGAAATTTTATTAAAGTATCCCTTATAAATGGTACATATACAGCGTCTCCTTTAACAATCGGTGATCAAACAGGATCCCCGGAAAATTATTCCTTCACTGTGTACGGGAAATCAATTTATTCTCTACCAATAGAGTATGAAACAAATACTAATGAAACTCTGCTTAGAGAAATCTATACTTCAATACCATCACTAAAATCATACGTAAAGGGAAATTCAATTAACAATCTCAATTTAAGCCAAACTAATCAGGATACTGGAACTGACACAGCGGCCATTGATAATTCCCTTGGCAGGATGTATACGATTGATTTTAGAACCGGGACAATGAGTATTCTCAATCTCACTACTGATGTTTATTATAACAATGTGCAACTTGGCAAGACTTCTGAACCTTATGACATTATTTATGATGACTACACTGATCAAATCTATATATTCAGCATGAAAACTGGCAATATCACATTTATAAATCCATCAACTATGAGTATTATATATAATGTTACTGTAGCATCACTTGAGGGAAAAATGGCATTGATGGAAGTCATGCCTGGAACCAGTCATTTTCTCATTTTCAGTAACCAGTCAGGATTCTATGAAATCAACAGCTCATCCGGTACAGTAAGAGATATCTTCAATGTAGAGAATTTTGATGAGTATTCTCCATATTACGCATATTCCTTAGGGAATATATATGCAGTAGACACAAATTCAAACAGTGTTGTTAAACTCAATATTTCAACGGGCCATATATCTAACTACTCTTTGCCTGGGGATATTAAGCCACTATCCATATTCAACTCTGGTTTGAATTCAATACTTCTCATATCAGGAGTGGCAGGGAAAAGTTATCAGCTGATTTCCTTTAACATGACTGATAATTCTTTCAAAATTGGTCCCTATTTATCTGGACCGGCAATTCATGCAACCTTTGACCCCTTAAATGGACTTGATTACATAGATACATCCGGAACCACAGGTAGAGTATGGATTCTGAACCCAGTCAATCTAAGTCTAACTGGGAGTGCTTCTTACATCGTACCGGATTCTAGTGGCCTGTTTCCTGGAATTACTGCTTTTGAACAGAAAAATCAGTATATATATGCAGTTAACCCGTTGACTTCCTCAGTGTATGTATACAATGTTCAGCACTATTATAAAATAACTTTCAGACAAACTGGTTTACCATCTATTTCAGAGTGGTTCCTTAACCTAAGTAAAAAAACATTTGGACCGCTCAGTACCGGAGAATATTTAATGAATCTGCCAAATGGAACATATATCTACTCCGGTTACAGTAATAACGTTAACTACATTCTTTTTCCCTATGAAAGCAAATTGATTGTGGAAGGAGGGCCGGAAATCACCAATCTATCCTTTGAATTCTCGTATATAGTTACATATAAAGAAACAGGTTTGCCCTCTGGACTTCCATGGTATGTAAATGTTTCAGGTCTCAGGCCATCAGGTGGAATATCTGGAAATAGTTTCATAATAAGGATGCCAAATGGAACACTTAAATATGGTGTGGCCAGTTCAAATAAGATTTACGCTCCGTATTACCATGAGAACAGCATAACAGTTAATGGAAATCCAAAAAATGTTACCATAGGTTTCTACCTCGTAACATTTAATATATCTTTCATACAGAATGGTCTGTCAACTGGAACGAAATGGGAAGTTACAGATGATGGATATAAAACGATTGCATCTACTACATCTCATATTATTTTCAGTCTTCCTAATGGAACATATAGATTTAACTTACCGAATTTGCAGGATTACTACAATGTTATAGGGAATATGTCCATTAAAATTACTGGAAAAAATCTGTCAGAAGATATTAGCTATTTTCATTTTGCATATATATCAGGTAATTTACTACCACCCAATGCAATCTTAACAATTAATGGGAAGGTCATAAAATCAGTAAATGGTGCATTCAATGTGAGCGAGGAGGCTGGATATTTCCAGCTTTTTGTTAGGGCCAATGGCTACAATTCTTTCCATAGTGATTTTTCGCTGAGACCC
>JAMDCG010000024.1 GCA_023489425.1 Thermoplasmatota archaeon | reverse complement strand
CACATTGCAGTTTTAAAGGATGTTGAAACTATAGAGGTGGTATTTCTGGAAGGTGCCATAGTGGCAACCGTAAATGAGGAAATGATAAAGCCTCTGCTGGAAGAAAAAAAGCTTATATTAATGGCATGTAAAACTTCTATGGAAATGAACAACATAAAAGCTTCAGATCTTGTGAAGGGAGTTTCACCTACACCTCAGGGTGGGTTCATCGAAATCATAAGGAGACAGCAGGAAGGATGGTACTACATTCATGTATAGTTTCAGTATAAGTAAGGCCTAAATTTACCTGAGCATCCCTTACAGAATCATGAAGGTATTTCGCAACAAAACCATTTGATATGCACTGTTCATTTAGATTTTTATAATCTATTTTTGAATAAGTTGATTCTGCATGTTAAGATTTTGCATTTTAATATTAGAATCTTTTCCTGGACAAATATATATACATAAAATATAATAAATTATTATGAATATATAATTCTACGCGTAACCAAAATTAATATATGACGCATTCTTTAAGTAAGCATGAAAAGACGAATGTTGGATTCAGATGAATCCAGCGGAAGTATGCTGAAAGGTATAGTTGCAACCTTTCTCTCCATGTTGATTCTAGGTCCATTTATGGGAATAGGATGGATCATATCGGGACTTTTTGGAGGGATTGCATCACGAGGTGGCCTAAGAGGCTTTGTAGCAGGACTGATTGGGGGAATAGTTCTAGCCCTCATAGTCATTGAGATATCTTACTATGTGGGGCCTTCAACAATCAACCATATAATGAGTTATACCGGTAATTTCTACTTTGTTAACAATGTAAAGACAATTTACCTTGAAACAAGGCAGCAACTGGGTGTAGACCCATTGCATACAATAATAAGTGTTGTAGCAGAAGGAGCAATAGTACCAGCAGTTGGCGGTCTCATAGGTGGGTTTTTCCTGTCTAGAGACTCAGATTAAAAACTATAAATCCTTTTTTAGAATATCAATAAAATATTCCTCATTTTTTCTTTCCAGTTTTCTGTAGGATGATTGGAGAATATCTAGAATTGAATTCATTATCTTATCCTTTTCAATTCCAAGGTACCCCATAACTTCAGAATCAAGTCCGCACGGTCTTATCTTCATGAAACCTTCAAGGGACGCTTCTCCATAATTTACCGCCAGTCCATGGTACGATACACCCCTATCTATTTTCATTCCAAGGGAGCAGACTTTTTTGTCACCATTTGGGGAATTAGTTACCCAAATGCCAGGTTCTTCTCCAAGATGTGGTTCATAGCCGAGTTCTGTGAATGAATTCATCACTATCTTTTCTAGCGTCTGGACGAACAATCTAACATCCTTTCTCTCATTTTCATTAAAAACTCTAACAATTGGATAAATTACCAGCTGTCCAGGCCCATGGTAGGTTACATCCCCGCCTCTTTCAATGAGTATCGGATTTAGACCCTTATAATTCTCTGGGTTTGCACCCCGGCCTATGGTGTATACTCCAGGAGAATGTTCAACAAAAATAAACGTATCTTCTATTAGATCGTTATACCTTAAAAAATGAAGTTTTTTCTGGAAATTCCAGACTTCTTCATACTCTCGTATTCCAAGATCAAGAAATTGGCTTGAAGTGGAGAGGTTTATCATACGCTATCTCAGCCGATTCCTGTATACCTTCAGAGAGTGTTGGGTGAGGGTGAATAGTTGATCCAATATCCTCTACATTCATACCCGTTTCAACAGCAAGACTGAGCTCACTTATCATCTCGGAAGCACGAGGTGCAGCAATTCCAGCTCCAGTCACAGTACCATCTTCATCATAATATATGCTGTAGAATCCATTTGAACTGTTGAGCCCCTGGCTTCTACCATTTGCCGCAAGTGGGTATCTTGTGGATTTCTGTCCTCTACTCCCGGTAAATGCAATTTCTGGATCTGAATAAACAACCATTGGCATTGCGTAATAATCTACAGTTGTTTTGTCACCTGCGATGTTATGTGCAGCCACCCTACCATCATAGAAAGCTCTATGCGCTAGCATCGGTCCTCCTGTGGATACATCACCAACCGCGTATACACCTCTTTCACTTGTCATCTTGTACTTATCTGTCTTTATGAATCCATTTTCCATCTCAAGTTTCAGGGTTTCCAGACCGAATCCCTCAGTGTTAGGTTTCCGGCCTACTGTGACGAGAACTGCTTCAGCTGAAATGCTTGCACCCGATTCCATCTTGACAAAATATTTATCCTTCTTCTCAACAGATGAAACCTTTGCGGAAAGAAGAATCCTAATACCCATTTCCTTCATCTTCCTCTCTACAGGCTTTATGAGCTCTGGATCAATACCTGTAAGAATACTCGGCAGCATTTCAATTAGTGTTACCTGTGCTCCCAGTTTTGCAAAGGCAGTTCCAAGTTCCACTCCTATGTATCCACCGCCTATAATGACTAGATCCTTTGGAACAGTCTTTATGTCCAGAATCTCCTTGTTGTACATCACATCCTTGAAAGCATCTATTCTTGTTGGAGATGATCCTGTGGCAATAACAAGGCTGTCGCATTGATGAGTCTCGGAACCAATCTGCACATGCTGCTTATCCACTATTTTGGCATCCCCATTAATTATTTTCACTCCGTATGCCCTGCAAAGTGTTTCAACACCAGATACAAGTCTGTTTATCATTGACCATTTCCATCCCTGCCACTGGTTCATATCAATGTTGTAACTGAGTCTTACACCTGGAAGAGTCTTAAGATAGGATAAGCTCTCTGACATTTCTATAAGTGCCTTGGATGGGATACATCCATAATTCAGACATTCTCCACCAACTTTATTTTTCTCAACAAGCAAAACGCTTCTTCCCAGCTGACCAAGTCTGATTGCAGTAGAATATCCACCCGGCCCACCGCCAATAATTATAGCATCATATTTCATATGATCACCTTATCAGGAAAGATATGGGGTCCTCCAGATATGATTTTACCTTTACAATAAATCTGGCTGCATCTGCACCATCTATAAGTCTATGATCGCATGAAAGTGAGATTATTGTACTGTCATCTCCTGATTCGAAATTAGTTCCTTTCTTTGTAGATCTGTGAACTGCAAGTATGGCAACCTCCGGATAATTAATGATCGGTGTTGATATTAATCCACCAATAGACCCAACATTAGATATTGTAAAGGTTGAATCCTGCACGTCCGTTAGGGTTAACTTATTTTCTCTAGCCTTCTTTGCAAGATCGGATATCTCAGATGATATCTGGACAACTGATTTATCCAGTGCGTTTTTTACAACAGCTACTGTCAATCCAGATGGCGTATCTATTGCAACTCCCATATTAATATCCTTTCTGAATATATATCTCTTATTTGCATCATCATAATGGGCATTAAATTTTGGAAACTCGGTGAGTGCCACTGCTACAGCTTTCACAAAGAATGGTGTTAGAGTAACTTTTGTCCCTTTTTCTTTCATATCGTTCATGGTTTTTGTAAGTTTTGAAATATCAACAGTTTCCGCAACCATAAAATGGGGCATGATCTGTTTTGATTTTGACATTTTCTCAAATATCAATCTTCTGAGACCATGAGGTTCGAAGATCTGATCTCCCTCAGATGTATTCGTGGTCTCTTCCACATGAAGGGCTGGCTCAGGCTCCTTTGGCTGTGGTGGGGGACTCACTTTAGGTTCTTCCTTAATAGGAGTCGGTTCCTGCATCCTCTGGCTCTGTGCCTCAGCAGCCTTTGGCTGTTCAACCTGCCTGGCAGTTACTGGCGGTACAGGTGCCATCTTTATACCGGAAGTTTTGGGCGCTCCAGCCTTTTGTTTCATCTCTCTTTCAGCATTATCCAGATCTTCCAGAGTCACCCTTCCGTTAGGTCCGGTTGGTGTTATGGTATCCAGATCTATGCCCCTATCTTTCGCAATCCTCCTTATTGTAGGAGAAGCCAGTATTCTTCTATTCTGATCATCATTCATCACTTTCTTTTCACCTCCCTCCTCTTTATCTGCTTCGGATACAGATATACTTTCCTGGGATTCATTCTTAACCACAGACGCAGGTTCAGGTTTCTTTTCTTCAGTCTTTGATCCATCATCAATCTCTATGATGACTTCTCCAACTTTAACAACCTGTCCTTCCTTAAAAAGTATTCTATTAACCTTTCCTTCTACTGGACTGGGTACGTTTATATTGACCTTATCAGTCATTATTTCTACCATATCCTGCTCTTTCTTTACAACGTCGCCTTCTTTGACGATCCACTTTATTATTTCCCCTTCTGTGACACCCTCTCCGATGTCCGGCAAAGTAAATTTAAACATTTTTATCACCTGTACTGCTGCATTTTATTTACAGCTTTGAGTATCCTCATCTCATTTGGCAAATAATAATCCTCTAATCTGTATGGGAAGGGTGTGTCAGGACCAGTTACCCTCATTATCGGACCCAGCAGATAATCAATTGCCCTTTCTGCTATAAATGCCGATATTTCCGCTCCCATACCAAGGGTTCTTGGTGCTTCATGAACTATAATTACCCTACCAGTTTTCTTGACTGAATTTAGTATTGTTTCACCGTCATATGGAACGAGTGTCCTTAAATCAATAACATCTGCATCAAGGTTATTTTTGCTTACTGTGTTCATCACTGTAGGAACCATGGAACCATAGGTTATAAATGTAAAGTCATTCCCTTCATGCAAAAGTGATGCTTTTCCTATGGGAATCTCATACTCTTCGTCTGGAACTTCCTGTTTCTGGCTTCTATAGAGCTTTTTAGGCTCCAGGAATATAACCGGATCATTCATCCTCAGACTTTTTATCAGCAAACCCTTTGCATCATATGGATTGGATGGAGTTACAACCGTAAGACCTGCCGTGTGAGCAAAATATGCCTCTCCACTCTGTGAATGATAAAGACCACCTTTTATACCTCCACCATATGGTGTCCTCAGAACCATGGGAACATTATATTCACCACCACTCCTGTATCTTATTTTTGCAGCCTGATTCACAATCTGATCAAAAGCGGTGTAAATGAAATCCTGAAACTGGATCTCTGGAACTGCTCTCAATCCAGTTAAGGACATGCCTATGGCCATTCCTACAATTCCAAGTTCAACGAGAGGCATATCTATAACCCTTTCTGCACCATATTTCTTTTGCAGTCCTTCTGTTACTCTGAATACCCCACCATCAACACCAATATCCTCTCCTAGAAGAATTATGGAAGTATCTCTTGTCATCATATAATCAAGTGTTGAATTAATGGACTGGACAAGGTTCATAGTTTTGGAACTCATAGTATCTCACCTCTTTCCTCATCAATAATCCAGTTAGAGTTCTCATAAACATCCTGGAACATTGTCTCTGGGGCGGGAGGAGCTATCTTCTCTCTCTCATCAAATATTCTATCTATACGTTCTTTTGCGTCTGTCTTTATTTTTTCTATGGTCTGATCATCTATATAATTAAGCATCTTTAGCTTCCTCTCTGCTATGACTATGGGATCTTTGTCCGAGCCTTCTTTTACATCATCAGCCCTGTATTTGGAAGGATCATCTGAGGTTGAATGTGGTCCCATTCTGTAACTTACTGCCTCTATAAGAACTGGTTTTCCATCAACCCTAACCCTGTCTATTTCTTCCTTTGAGACTTTATACATCTCTAGAAGATCGTTTCCATCTACCTTAACGCCTCTCATTCCGTAGGCATCTGCTTTCTTCCATATTTCTGCTCTTGTCTGCTTCTCAACTGGAAGAGAGATTGCCCACTTATTGTTTTCACATAGGAAAACTACGGGAAGATCAAAATCTGCAGCTATATTTAGTGCTGCGTGAAAATCTGGTGTGGAAGTTGAACCATCACCGAATGTCGCCAGAACAATACCATCTCTTTTAAAGTACCTTATGGAATAAGCTGCTCCTACTGCTAATGGTAGATTGGTGGCTACTGGACTCTGTACAGACATGAAGTTATGATCCCTTGCCGTGTAATGGGAAGGCATTTGCCTACCTTTTTCCTTGTCAGAAGAATTTCCCATAATCTGGTCAATAATTGTTCCAGGATCTACTCCTCTATGAAGCATAAGGGGCACATCCCTGTAATATTCAAACAGGATATCCTGATCTTCAAGGGCCATGGACAATCCAACCTGAGTTGCCTCCTGTCCCATGGTTGGCGTATAAAAACCAACTCTCCCCTGTCTCTGTGACATTACAATTTTCTTGTCAAGGGTTCTGGATAGTACCATAGCCTTGTATGCGTTTATTATTTTTTCTTTTTCATCCATATACTTTCTCACCTTTAATTAAGCTTGATATTTTGAGCGGCCCATGCCTCAAATGCCCTGTATGAAGTCCTTACAAGTGGTCCGGAGGCTACAAATCTGAAACCATGTTTGTATCCCATAACCTCGAGTCTTTTGTATCTCTCAGAGGAACAGTATTCCTTCACTTCAATTTGCTTTTTTGATGGTCTTAGATACTGGCCAATGGTCAGTATATCCACTCCATTTCGTCTAAGATCCTCCATTGCCTGCTCGACTTCATCATCAGTTTCTCCATGGCCTAACATAATAGAAGACTTTGTAATCATATAGGGGTTTTCCTCTTTTATATACGAGAGAACAGAGAGCGACTGATCATATCCTGCCCTTGCATCCCTTATAACTGGTGTAAGTCTCCTTACAGTTTCAATGTTATGGGCCAGAACGTCTGGTTGAGCATCAATAACTGTTTTTA
>JAMDCG010000001.1:26955-29012 GCA_023489425.1 Thermoplasmatota archaeon | reverse complement strand
TTTTACTATGCAGATAAAATACCGGAAAAAGCACTGATAATTGGAGGTGGAGATGGAGGTGCTGCTGGGGAATTATTGAAACTTGGACTTAAATCCATAATAAATGTTGAGATCGATGGCCAGGTTGTAGAAGTCTGCAGGAAGCATTTTCCAAAATTAACTGCATCATTCAATGATCCTAAGGTCAAACTTATTGTGGATGATGGAATAAAGTATGCAAGGAACACAAAGGAAAAATTTGATCTCATAATTGTTGATTCCACTGATCCTGTGGGACCAGCAGAAGATCTATTTAATGAAGAGTTTTACTCCAATGTATCCAGAATTCTGAATGATGGTGGAGTGGTAGTTACCCAGTCTGGATCACCATTCTACCAGCCCAGAGCAATTGAACTGGCCAATAAAGGAATGAGAAAATCCTTCTCTCATGTGGCAAGTTATGTGGCATTCATTCCAACCTATCCAAGTGGTTTCTGGAGTTTTACCATGGCAAAGAAAAGCCAGATTAAACTTAGAACTGAAAATGTAGAGAATGGTGAATATTTCAATCTTGAAATAGCAAAATCAAGTTTCGCACTTCCAGAGTTTGCAAAAAAACTCACGCTTTGATTTTCCAGAAACTCTTTTTATTTTGTAGCATCTGCTGGTAAAGGCTACCATGCTCCCTTGCAATTTTTTCCAGTTTTTTCATGTTTTTCATAAAGTGGGATTTACTATCTGAGTTGATATTTTTCATGAAGAACCTGTCATCCTCAATCCACTTATACACATAGTACAGGAAAGCCCCGCTTACGAATAAAGAAATGATAAATACCCAGTCGTTCCAGTTTCCTATGGTGTTCATCCCAAATGAGTAAGTATTTACTGCTCCGTTGTGGAAAAAAATGTAATTTGTGGAAAATAGCAGGAATATCAATCCGACCACTGCAATTACAAGATAGAAATATAGTGAGAATTCTCTTAATTTTGATGCCATCAGTCAACACATATATATTTTAAATTATAAACTTAGTCCTCTATTCCGAGATAACTGATAAAACTCTTTAAGGCATTGATCCTGTGAGAATGCTGATTCTTTTCCTCAATGCTCATTTCTGCCAGTGTATTTTCACAGTTTTCCGGTACAAATACTGGATCGAATCCAAATCCTGTTTTTCCCTTTTCTTCCTCTGCAATTCTCCCGTTTAGTTTTCCCTGAAATGTCAGAACATTCATTCCATCGAAATAAGAAATAACTGTCAGGAAATAGGCTGATCTTTCTTTATGTTTTAGTAGATCCAGAATTCCTTCGTTTCCTATTGTTTTTGAAATATACGATGAATATGGCCCGGGAAATCCTTTAAGTGAATTAATATACAATCCTGTGTCTTCCAGAAAGAATTTATCACCCATCTGTCTGGACAATTTCACTGCACTGTCCCTTGAGATTTCCTCTGTTGATTCTCCCTGAATTTCCTCGTATTTCATCTTTACCCACTGGCATTCGATTCCAAGTTGTCCAAGAAATGCCGATATTTCATTGTATTTATGCATGTTACTTGTGAGAAATTTTAACTTCATGCATATCTCCTCCTTTTCTCTATATCATGAAGCACATTTATTACCTCGTTGCTAGTTTCACTCATTTTGCGGTAAATTTCTTCAAATCTATCATATGGCTCGCTTCCGTAAATTGAAATCATGCTTTCCTTCAGAAGTCTTATATCATATGCCTTGTCTGTAACTGTTTTTGATATTTTTCCCATGCTTGGGTCAAGAAGGTAAAGTGTATTGTCATGTATGATCATATTGTTCAATGTCAGATCTCCATGAATTATATCTCTTTCGTGGAGCTTGGAAACAGATTCTGCTATCTCTTCCAACAGTTTCTGATCCATTTTTTCAATGTTTGACGCCTGAATTCCTGGTATTTTTTCCATCTCAAAACTTACTCTGTCTTCATTAATTGAAAATACAGCAGGTACATTTATGCCTGCTTCCATCATTCTGTGGAGCATTACTATTTCATTTTTCATTCTTTTATTTCTCAGTTTTAGATCCAGTTCTACATTCCTGTA
>JAMDCG010000001.1:0-26509 GCA_023489425.1 Thermoplasmatota archaeon | reverse complement strand
TTAGTAAATTTTTTGCCGCCGTGTATATGCCAGAAAATGAGCAGTCCATTCCATTGACTGAATATGGAAGATCAAGTAGTCTTGATCCATTAAGTGCCATTCTTTCAATTTCAGGCCCACCCGGAAATGGAAATCCCATATCTCTGGCTATTTTGTCCAGCATATTTCCAATTCCGATGTCAAGTGTTTCACCAAATACCCTGTATCTACCGTTCTTGTGTGCTATTATCTGTGTATTACCCCCTGAAACGTATAGCATTACTGGGTCATTTGCACCAGTTTCCCTCCTTCCGATTTCTATGTGCCCAAGAGGGTGATTTACCCCTACAATTGGTATATGGAGCTTTAACGCCATAGCCCTGGCAGCAACTGCTGTTATTTTCAGCGATGGAGGGAGACCTGGACCTTTTGAAAATCCCACCATTTCTATGTCATTTTCCGAGAATCCAGATTCCTTGATTGCAGTATGAATTACATCAACAACATTTTCAAAATGAAAATTTGCAGCTTCTCGGGGATTTATTCCACCCTTTTCCGGTTTATATGTTCTGGATACCATGGAGTATATTTGTTTCTCATCCAGTATGGATGCGCTTGTAGTATGAGCTGTGCCCTCAATTCCCAGAGTTAGCATTGAAATACATATGTCAGATCTTTATTTAATTATGATCAGGCCTTATTGTAAGTAAAAAGAGCATATATTGTGGCAATGAAGAGTATTCCAGCTCCTATTGAACCGTAAGCAAGTGTTTTGAGCCTGTTCTTTAAGGTTCTGGTTGCAACAGAACCTGCGAAAACCATGGAAGCCACAGCTGATGAAGTGGTACTTAACCTGTATAATATGTCTAAATTAGAAATATGACCATGAAAATGAAATCCAATCATGCTGAATATAGCGGGTATGAATCCCCTGAAATGTAACACTTCAAGAAAGATAAGTCCCTTTAGGAGAATAACTACAAGAAATACAATTGGAAGGGTGTATGTGAATATCTGCTCAAACTTATAGAATTTATTTGCTTTTTTCAGAGAGCCGTTTCTTAGACTCTTGAAGAATGTTCTCCATCCAGTCCTCGACCATCTTATGTTCTGTTTCATATAACTTTTTATGCTGTCCTTGGGGAGGGTTGTTACCCTTGCTTCAAAGGATTTTGTAGCGACATAGCCCTTACCGATTATGTATGAGGTAAGGTCTGCATCGTCACCACCTCCATAATACGGAATGTTTCCCTGAATCTTGAAATCATAAAATTCTGGTGATGTTATGTATTTTCCAACTACATCCATCCTGTAAGATCCGAAGCCACCATCTATCAGCATTACACTTCCGAAATGCTTCATTGATCTCTGGATGATTTCCTTTGATCTCTCTATGAATTGAGAGGCATAGGATACAAACTTACCATCCATGGTGTCAAATGTTATATTACCGCCAACACCTCCTACTCTGGGCGAGTATTCTTTCATGATATTTCCGATGGCATCAGATTCAGGGATCATATCCCCATCCATGAACACTACCACTTTCGTCTTTACTTTTGAAACTCCAAGAGCCATTGCTTTTCTTTTTCCTGAATGTATTCCAGTGGATAGAAAGGTAACACCTTCATCCCTGCACATGGAAAGGTATGGTTGCTCAACACCATCCCCTACTACTATTATTTCACTGACCTGATCTCTGACTGAAGCTATGGCCCTTTTCAGATGCTCCACTGATTCGTTGAACACAGTTATAACAATAGTTGCATCCTGCGGTGTTAATCCCTCGGATTTTTCTTTAGGTGTATTCCTTTTTCTTGAAAGATATGAATTTAAAAGGTAATATGTAACGGAGAGTACGGATGAAACCGCCGTGATGGTAATAAAAAGGAGGAATTCTATTCGCATTTAATACTATAGTACATTACTGAGTAATACTAATAAGTTAGTGGTACGACTATTTAGTACATATAGTCTCTGTATCTGTATTTAACGAAAATCAGTTGAAGACAGGTTCCTTTTCTCTGACAAATGTGCCATTTCTCAGATCTTTAAGTGCTTCGTTCAACTGTTCCCTTGTATTCATGACCACAGGGCCATACCACTCAATATGTTCATCGGTGGGATTTCCTGCTATAAACATTATATCGCTTTCCCTTTCCCTTCCCTTAATTTCTATGTAGTCTCCGTTCCTCGAAAATATGAAAGCTTTTCTTTCTGTCATCTCTGTTTCTCCATTTATCCTCACATTACCGGAAAAGTTGAACATAATGGCCCTCTTTCTTTCGAGGTTACTCAGTTCGATGCTGTCCCCTTCCTTTATCCTTATATGATAATAATGAAGACTGAGGTCGTATGGAGATCTGTATGGCCCGGTGGCGTCTCCAAATTCTCCGGCAAATACCTTTACAATCGATCCGTTATCCGTTTTGTACTGAGGTATATCAGATGATTTGTAATATGCATATTCTGGTGTTTTCATCTTTCTTTCTGCTGGGGTGTTCACCCATAACTGCAACCCCAGAACTGTCCGGTCAAAGTTTTTATCGTTACTCCCTTTCATATTTAATGATGCTGGCATTTCCTGGTGAAATATACCACTACCAGCACTCATATCCTGTACATCACCTGGATAGATGGTGCCCTTATTTCCGTTGCTATCCTCATGATCCGTTTTACCCTTTACCTGGTATGTGATGGTCTCAATTCCTCTGTGAGGATGCCATGGAAATCCCTTTTCGTACTCCGATGGTTCAGATGAGCCGAAATAATCAAGCAGAAGAAATGGGTCGGTGTATTCAAATGTAGAAGGCCCGCCAAAAACTCTCAGAAGCCTGACACCTGCACCATCTATTGTGTAATTACCACTCATTTCAGCTTCAATAGATTTGCTTTTGATATTCATATATAAGGAATCAAAAAATGAGAATAAACATTATCGTTTTGTTTTACTTTTGTTACCTAATTTACTTTTTTGGCAACTACCTTGCATTTTTCCTGAATAAAGTTTCCATAATCTTTTTCTCAGCATTTCTTATGTGATATAGTGTGGTAACCTTTGATGCTCCATTGTCTAACGAAATCTCTTCCAGCCCATTTTTTCTGGGCCATTCATAATAGCCCGAATTAATGGCAACCTTCAGGGTTTCAATTTCCCTGTCTGTCAAACCATACAATGACGGGGAGGCACTGTGCAGAATATTTCCAGAGATTATATCGGATATGGATACCCTGTCGATAATCTGCCTTTCCACAACATTTTCTCTTCCAACTTTATCAACTATATTCTCAAGATCTGCCCTGAATCTTGATACTAGACGGAAATTCTCTATTCCATTTCTTGCAATTATAGGGAAGAGCATAAAAACATCCTGATTCATCACTGCCTTTAACATTCCATGCCCTATCTTATATGAATCAACAAACATGTTTCCCTTTAATGTTGATGTTTCATAACTCCTGAAATCACCCTTTAACACTTCTAATACCTGATCACTTTCTCTTTTGGCGACTGTCAAAATAACGTGGTTCAGGTTTCCTTTTATAATTCTTGCATTCTGGATCAGAATTGAGTCTGGACTATAACCACTGGCATTTGCTATGCTGCATTTACCTCCGACTCCCATTTCTAAATAATACAATGCGCTATGCATGAAGTGGATCAACTTAAATCTTTTGAAGGTGCCCACTGCATATTAATAGTATGAATGCATTTTTTGGTCGTGAGGACTCAAAAAACCGCAGCAGAAAAGATTTTTTCGGAAAAGTCAGGGTTGGATGCCCACTCTGGAGAATATGTATGGGCAGTTCCGGATCTGGTCTACATGCATGACGTTCTTGGCCCTTCCTCGATTAAAGCTCTCAGGGATATATCAGGAGGAAAAACAAGGTATAAGGGAAGGGTAATTGTTGTAAATGATCATATATTTCCTCCAAAGGATATTGAAAGCTCCAATAACATAAAATATATGAATGAGACTTCAGAAATTGAAGGATGGGAAACTATTCCATTTGGAGAAGGCATAGAACACACGTTGCTAATTGAAAATGGAATCATAAAACCCGGTATGCTTGTTGTGGGTACAGATTCACATACAGTTACTGCTGGTGCAGCTGGTGCCATGGGAGTAGGTCTTGGTTCTACTGACATTGGATCTCTACTGGCAATGGGAAAACAGTGGTTCAAGGTGCCCGAAACTATACTGCTCAATGTATATGGAAGAAAGGGGAAGTACATTACTGGAAAAGACCTGATTTTAATGGTTCTAAAAGATATAGGAGTGAATGGAGCTAATTATGCTTCCATGGAATTTCATCTTCAGAAAGATACTTCTTTTAACATGGATGATGATCTATCAATTGCAAATATGACCGTTGAAGCAGGAGCTAAAACGTGCATTGTAAAGAATTCAAGTATTTTAGAAAGTAATGAATTTCCAGAGAGCGATGCTGGTTCAGAATATACAGAAAGACAGTATGATATTTCTAAGCTGGAACCTCAGATTTCGATGCCATACTCACCCGGAAATGTAACGGATGCGGGAGAACTGGAGGGGACCGAGGTAAATCAGGTATACATCGGAAATTGCTCTAATGGCACAATAAGTGACCTGAGGGAGGCTGCTTCTGTCCTTAAGGGTAGGCATGTTAAAAAAGATGTGAAGATGATAATTATCCCGGCAACAAGGAAAATATTCAAGCAGGCAATAAGTGAGGGGTTGATAGATATATTTATTGATTCAGGAGCAACAGTTGGGCCATCAACATGCGGGGCGTGCGCTGGTCTGCATATGGGAGTGCTTGCTGAAAATGAGGTGTGCATAACAAACATAAACAGAAATTTCAAGGGGAGAATGGGTCACCCAACAAGCAAGGTATATCTTGCAAACTCATACGTTTCAGCTGAGAGCGCAGTAAAGGGATATATACATGTGCCAGGTGAATAAGTTGGTATCTGTTTTTTTATTAGGAGATAATATTGATACTGACAATATTGCCCCTGGAGGATACCTGCATCTGTCCATAGAGAAGCAGGTTGAGCACTGTCTTGAATCAATAATAGATGGTTTTTCTAACAAAGTTACAAAGGGTGATATAATAGTTGCTGGGGAAAACTTTGGTACTGGTTCCTCAAGAGAACAGGCGCCGGTTCTTCTAAAGACCATTGGGATTCAGGCCATATTTGCCAGAAGTTTTTCAAGATTGTTTTTCAGGAACGCAATCAATGTTGGACTGTACCCGGGAATGTATAAAGGTAATATTCCATTTTTAAGCGGAGAAAAAGTAAATATCGATTTCGAACGTTGCAAAATAGAAGGCGATCAGGGTATTTTGCTATTCGATCCACCTAAAGGAATTCTGAAGGAAATACTTGACTCTGGCGGGATGGTTAATTACGCGAGAAAAATTATAGAATGAGTATATGAGAGGTCAATGATTTTAGATTGCATTATGTGAATAAGGAGAAACCAAATATTGAAATGATCTCTATGTTACTTTCCTGAAATTTTAGTGATTTCCTCAGTGCTAAATCCGAGACTGGAAAGTATGTCAACTGTATCCTCACCAAGTTCAGGCACACGTTCTTTCCTGTTTGACGAAACTGGCACTGCTGGTAGAAAAATTTCACCATCCCTGAATGTAACACTATTCATACCCTTTAAAGCATCCTCATCATTTAGAAGATCCCACGGCTTTCTAAGGAATGAATAAACTATCTGATGCTTATCCAGTAAGTCGGAAAGTTCTTTGGAAGCGTATTTTGAAATTGTTTCAGAAAGATATGGAATCAGTGTTTTCCTGTTTTCATATCTGTCCCTGTTGGTAGCATATCTGTTAGAAATATCTTCTCCTATTCCGAATACATTGCAAAATTTCTTCCATTGCTCATCAGTCGTAACTGCAATGAATATCTTCATGTTATCTGAGGTTGGGAAAAAATCATATATCCCCCATGCGAAACCTGCCTCATTTATCGGTAATAATTCCCTCCGATTAATCTGATATGTGGATATATGCTGTCCTATCATAAACATCGCATTTGAAAATAATGAAGAGTCTACGCTCTTACCCTTTCCACTTCTTTCCCTCTCAAGAATTGCATCGTAAATTCCAATTACTGCCATTGAAGCTGAAAACATATCTACCAGTGAAGCACCAACTCTCATTGGTCTGTCCTTTAAACCATTCATATAGGCAATCCCGGAATCTATCTCTATTGGGTAGTCAAGGGACCTCCTTCCCTCCTTTTTTCCCTTGCCATATCCTCTTATTGATACATAAATCAACCCCGGATTTGATTTCTTCAGATTTTGATAATCAAGTCCTAGACCCTTAAGAAAATCGCTGCTGAAGTTGTCTATTACTATGTCAGAGCTGTCTATCAATCTTTTAAGTGCTTCTCTACCATCTGGAACTTTTGTGTTTATGACAACACTCCTTTTGTTTCTGTTGTAATAAGGAAATGAACCAGCACTCTCTCCAGTAAGATTTCTTGCAATGTCTCCAACACCAGGTCTTTCTACCTTAATTACTTCAAAACCCATTTCGGAAAGAATTAAGCCAGCGGTTGGACCTGCCACTATATGTCCCAGTTCAACTACTCTGTACATAGGTCCCTTGCCTCCTTAATTATTTCATCAGCTCCAATTACTCTTCCCTGAGTGGCTGAAATATCCTTTACTCTCCTCATCAATAGGGACAGATCCTCCTTTGTCAGATCGATTCCTCTTCCCTCAAGAATCTTCTTCAACATGGATTTTCCTGTGTAAACATTCACGGAAAAGTCATTTCCCTCAAATACATCGGAAAAAGCTGCATGAGTTCCTGCTGTATGTGTATTGGTATTTTTCCCAATATTTGGAAGATTGTTTTTGAAAAAATATTCACCGGTTTTCTTTATGACAATGTCCAGAAACTCAATTGACAATCGATCAATATTTTCAGTTTGCAAATCATTTGCCTCACCGATTTCCTTAAGATATCTTGCCAACGTGCCTGTATCAGTGATTCCGTTTCTCTCACCAAGACCTAGAAATGTGGTATCAATTATATCTGCCCCTGCTTCTATTCCAGCTATTGCGTTAGACACAGATAATCCTCGATCATTGTGGCAGTGAATTTCAATCTTTGATTCTGAAACCTTTCTGGATTCGCCCACAACATTTCTGATTAATCCAGGAGTTGCCTTTCCCATGGTATCAGGGAGTTGTATCGTATCAACGCCCAGGCCTGATAGAACCTTTACAATTTTTACCAGTTGATCTGTTTTATACTGTGTTATATCTACGATACCAACTTCAACCTTCTTTCCCAGTGACAGAGCATATTTTACATTGCTGTATATTTCATCTAGAGATTCATACTTGAAGGGAAAGTGAAGAGATATATTGGCTCCAGTTGAGTCTATGAGATCAATATCTTCCTTTATTGCTCTCCCAAGTCCATAAACCTCTTGAAAATATCCCTTCTTTGTAATTTCAGATGCAACTAAAGCCTCTGATTCGTGCGCCGATGGATAGGAAACCAGTATTCTCCTCAATCCGCATTCAGATATTTTTTTCGCAAGGTTAAGCTTTTCCTCTACACTGAAACTTATCCCGGGAGCCTGCATTCCTTCCCTTAAAGAATCATCAGAAATCATAGTTAAATATTCAAAATATTTACTTAAATCAATACCCTAACACATTAGAATGAAATAAAAAATGAAAAGTGTTTATAAATTTTAGGAGAGTTTATTTTGCTATTGCTTCAACAAACTTGTTCGTGCTCTTAGGTCCAAGTAATATGAGAACCAGTGAACAAATTATGACCAATATCCATACAAAGGTGAAGATCCCGGGGGCGTTGTGACCCCCTATAAAGAATGCTATGAACAGCACAAGTATTGTTGTTGAAATCCTGCTTATGGAATAAACAAAACCTGAGGCGGTTGTTCTGACTCTCGTAGGAAATATTTCAGCATTATACTGGTGCATAAAGTTCGAGAAGTTCCATAACATGAATGCAGTAAGGAAACCGAATATCACTGCCTCATCTATTCCGTGAATTACCGCAAAGAATGTACCGAATACACCTCCAAGGATCGCGAAGAGTATTATCCCCCACTTTCTTTCTATCTTATCAATTATGAATATGTTGAATACGCTTCCTACCAAAAATCCAGAGAAAATTACGGCTGCAGCACCTAGAGGGTCACTTGTAGGATATTTCACAGAAACCAGTCCTGGCGCAAAAGTTGTAAAACCATAGAATATACCAGATTGGAAAAACATAAAGATAGCCATCATTATTGTCTGATTCCTAACATCTGGAGCAAATATTTCTTTATACTTAGATACATGCACTGGAGCCTCTATTGTATCTGTAACTGGAGGTAGAGTTGTTAATTTCGTTTCTTTTAAAACCTCAGCCTCAATTTTATCCATCTCTTTCTTTGCTTCGTCCATTTTTCCGTGAGTGGAAAGCCATCTTGGTGACTCTTTCAATCTGAACCTTATTAACCAGACCACTATTCCAGAAGCTCCCATGAACCATAGTGGAATTCTGAACGAGTAGTATCCAAGTCCTGCAGTCAAAGCTGTGATATATATTATAAGAGGAGCCGCTGTAACTGCTATAGTATAGATGAGAGCCAACCATGCACCTCTCCTTTTCCTGACAAAGATTTCTGTTCCATAACTGTCTACCAGTGGGAATTCTCCACCCACTCCAATTCCGCCAATTAGCACAAAGACTGCAACGAGTTGCCATGAATCCATGAAACCGGCTATTATCATACCAAGCCCAAAAATCAGTTGGTTATAAAGAAACACTGCTCTTCTTCCCCTGGTATCCGCCAGTCTACCAAAAAATATAGACCCCAAGAACTCTCCCACAAAGAAGAAAGCAGGCAAAGCATAGGTTGCTAATACAGAGGTGCTTGATATTGCAAAATATGTTGCAACCAAACCAAGTATTGCTCCGTTACCCAGCAGCATTAAACTCTCTGCCCACTCTCCGCTCGTCAGCATAAGAGCAAATTTCACATGAAATCTGCTATATGGCAGCCTTTCCAATCTTCCGGCAATATTATTATCCGGATTCGAGTCATTTTCTACCATGGTGAAATAAAACTTCGATTCTATATATAGTGAGATTATAACAGGTTAGGGGTTGCGTGTGTCGTATATTATTGAATACTTATAAATATAGATAAAATTTTATTTTTTACCACTATATTCATAAATAGACTCACCAAAATAAATCTAGGATACATGAAGTAAAAATTTAGGTGCAACGGAATTAAATTGTTCTGCAATACCTGGTAACTAAAATTTGCCTCTAATATGATAGAATATTTTTGAATTGATAAATTTATAAGCCATTTTAGTATTTCCCATAATCTTAGAAAGGAGGATTAATTAAATGGCTGGAGGAAATTCGTTGGCAATCATTGCTGACAAAAAGACTGGAAAAACATACAAGAAAGAGATTAAACCTGAGAACCTTAGTCTGCTTAATGGAAGGAGAGTAGGAGAGGAAATAGATGGGATATTTTTTGAAATGCCAGGTTATAAATTAAAGATAACTGGTGGCTCTTCAATAGACGGCTTCCCTATGAAGCCTGATCTTTTCATTCAGGGAAAGAAGAGAATACTTGTGACCTATAGTAAAGGGAATAGGGGAAAAAGTGGATTAAGGGAGAGAGTTACCTTCAGGGGGGCTATTGTGGGACCAGATATTTCACAGTTAAACTTTATTGTTACCCAATATGGACCAGATCCACTTGAGAAGCCTGAGGAAACCAAAGAATGAGCAATCAGTTGCCACAGCCTGTGGTAAATATAGGAATGGTAGGTCACGTAGATCATGGTAAGAGTACACTTACAAAGGCATTAACAGGTAAGAAGACAGACATACATTCAGAGGAGATAAAGAGAGGGATATCCATAAAATTGGGATATGCGGATACTCCAGTGTATGTCTGTGAAAATGGAGAAAAAGTTTATTCCAATAAACCAGTTAATGAAAATTGTAAACTTGAGCGTGTTATTTCTTTTGTAGATGCTCCTGGCCATGAAACTCTGATGGCGACAATGCTTTCCGGTTCGTCTATTATGGATGGTGCACTTTTAGTTATTGCAGCCAATGAAAAATGTCCCCAGCCTCAAACAAGAGAACATCTAACTGCACTTGAAATAATGGGAATAAAGAATATAATAATTATTCAAAACAAGATTGACCTTGTTACAAGAGAAAGAGCATTGGAGAACTTCAGAGAAATCAAGAATTTCGTCAAAGGTAGTGTTGCTGAAAATGCGCCCATAATACCAGTGAGTGCTTATCATAACAAGAATATAGACAAGGTTTTTGAGGCAATTGAAGAATATATTCCGACACCAAAGAAGAGAAAAGATCTTGATCCAATTATGTATGTGGCCAGATCCTTCGATATAAACAAGCCTGGACTTATGCCTTCAGAATTAAAGGGGGGTGTTCTTGGAGGGTCACTTGTTCAGGGGACACTGAAGATTGGTGATGAGATAGAGATAGCACCCGGGATTCAACAGACCAAAGGAAACAAAAATGTATGGGAAAATATATTTTCAGAAGTTTCATCTCTTATGGCTGGTTCAAGCTCTTATAATGAAATTATACCCGGAGGTCTCTCCGCAGTTGGGACATACCTTGATCCATTTTTGACTAAGAATGATTCCCTTACAGGGAGGATTCTTGGAAAAGCTGGAAAGGTTCCAGCAGTTGCTACGTTCATAGTGGCTGAGTCTCATCTTTTGAACAGGGTTGTTGGATTTGATGAGGAAATGAAGGTTGAACCAATCAAAACAAGGGAAAGCGTGATGCTTACCTTTGGTACTTCAAATACCATAGGAATGATTTCCAATGCAAAAGAAAATGAGATAGAGATAATGCTTAGATATCCAGTAGCAGTGCAGCAGGACGAAAGAATATCCATTGGAAGAAGGATCGCAAACAGGTGGAGACTTATAGGTTACGGCTCAGTCAAATCCTTTTCATAATTACAGTTCTGTCTGAGAAAACAGATTTCGCAGAGTGGTTTTGATTTACATATTTCTTTGCTTATTTCAACTATTTCCCCGTGAAAATTCTTGAGGTCCTCAAGATCCATATTCCGCTGGATTTCAACACCCATGGAGTAAGCATTATTCATTCCTGGTTCAATGAGTCCTAATCTGGAGAAAAACCTTTCAGTGTATTTATCCACAACGAACACTTTTCTGTTGAATGCGTAAAGCATTATGTCCTGCATGGTTTCAATACCAATCCCCTTAGTTTTTAAGAGAAAATCCTCGATATCACTATCTTTCATTTGATCAATCTTCTCAATGCCACCCAATTCCTGAATTCTAGTGCATATTTCCTTAAGATAGACAGATTTCTGGTTAAAGAAACCTGCAGGTCTTATCATTTCTTTCAGATCCTCCTGATCCACATTGGTAATTTCTGGTATAGTGTCAATTTTCTTTTCTTTTAGATTTTTCAGAGCTGCCTCAACATTTTTCCATGATGTATTCTGCGTTAATATCGCACCGAATATTATCTGATCTCTTGTTTCCGATGGCCACCATCCAAGGTTTCCATATTTTTCCTTTAATATTTTATGTAATTCAGAATAATTCAACATATCATGATGATTTCTTAATAGGTAAGAATTATCATTTTAATTGTGTCCAAAAATCAATGAAATATAAGAAAAAGATCTGGTGTTGTTAATCTGGCAATAGGTTTTTGATCTCCATTTTGAAGGATATTGTCAGGTTTTAATTTACACCCAATCTAACATATTACTCAACTTTTTTTATCCCCGTTGATCCAATATTCGTGACATCCGGGTTCCTGAATACTTTATTCATAAATATGGAAAATAATCAGTAAAAATCAGTAAAATTTAAGTTTGTCCGATGGAGTAAGACAAATTATTATTTTAATAAAAATAATAGTATATCCCGTATATGGCATTTTTACTATGTTTACTAAAAAAGGAATAAAAATATTTTAATACTAGTATGTGTATTAAGTATTGGTAAAAATGGTAGGCATAAGCGAATTGTCGAAGGAGGTTTCTAAAAAAACCGGACAGACACAGAAAGTTGCCAGAGAGGTCATTAAGGTCTTTCTGGACGAAGTTGTAGCTGAGGCAAACAGGAAGCAGAAAATAAACCTGGCAGGCTTTGGAATTTTCGAAAGAAAGACACAGAAGCCCAGGACTGCTAAGAACCCACAAACAAGAAAGGAGATAAAAGTCCCACAGAAAGA
The DNA here is from genome assembly GCA_023489425.1 of Thermoplasmatota archaeon. The sequence continues at coordinate 14,254 of JAMDCG010000001.1, read as the reverse complement.
AAAGTTTGTTTTCAGACCATCAAGCAAAATAAAATACAAGAACTGATTACAAATTTTTTTTATTTTTAAAGTTTAGAAAATCTTTTTTTCCTTTCTTTAGAATCAAAGCCTGTTAGTTCCAGTAGTAGATTATTGAATATTTTTATAGAATTCATTGGCTCTTTATAGGTTTCATCTGTTTCGGTTGAGATGAAAAGATTCTTCTTGCCGCATTCAACATCCACTTTCTTAAGACCTGGTAAAGTGAATGTGATTATTTCCCCATTTGCCTTTGCGTCCTTTGCAAATTTTCCAACTTTCTCCAGTACTGTGCTTACGTCAGTTTTGTATCCTTTTTTAACCGGGTATTCCCTCATTTTTCCTTACCTCTCTCCTTTTTTCTCTGCAGATGCCTTGCAAAATTCCTTGCATATATAACTTCCATATACTGAGCATCGTGTTCCAGCAATGGCGAACATGAAATTAGTGTGAGATCATCCTGATAATCCATCAGCACCTCAGACATTGTTTCAAACTTCAGATCACCGTGTTTGATGGCCGTTAGCTTTGTTTCTGTTGAACCGCTGTAATCAACACCTGCAAACTCAATATACAGGTCACCCTTGGAATGAGCTTTGAACTTATTTATTACTTCTGTAAAATCCTTTGCCTGTATCAGGCTCCCATTTGTTCTTGCATGATAATGAGGCATATTCAGGATTGGCTCAACAGATGGGACCTTCTTTGCTATGGAAAACAACTCTTCAGCTGAACCAAATATTTCTGGTTTTCCAGATGTTTCAACTCCAATGTATGGAAAGCCATGGTCAGTGCCCATTTCTTTATCTATTGATGAATATATCTCAATTGCCCTCTTGAGACTCCCTTTTTTTGTCTCATTGTAGAAACCAGTATGAGTAACAACTCTCTTGGCACCCATGGCTTTTCCTATAATAAGAGACCACTTAAGGTGATTTATTGATCTCTCTGAAATATCCTCATCGTTTGATAAGGTCTTTGTCGTTAACATATCCATATAATATGGACTGTGGAGTGAAAGCAAGACATCAAGCTCTCTGGCAAGATCTCCCCCCATCTTGAGTTCATCATAGTTTTTTGCCATGTTCCAGAACAGTTCTTCCACAATATCGTCTTCCTGAATTACTGTGTCAGTTCCTATACTTGAATATATACCCTCTTCGTTTGGTCTTAGAACGTCAATTATTATGGAATTTTCGTTATCTTTCGGTAACATTCCCGCGTATTCAATACCCTGATTTTCCTGAACATTTACCCTGAGTAGCTGCACTTCCAGCGCCTTTAGCCCCAACTTATAAATTTCCTCAACAGAGTCGACAAATGTTCTTCCCTTGCTGGTAAGTGGTATCCCAGCTATACCATATCTTATCATAAACTCTTAGTATATTGAACACACCAATTTATTAGTTTTTATTTTCCACAGACACAACAGTTCATTACTGAAAATTGAAAATACCCATTTTTGCAGTCTCATAATAATTGAAGTTATACTTTTCAATAACTATAAAATTAAATCGATTCTTCTCTTTATATGAGAATAAATTAAATATTAACATGCAATCAATTCTTAATGGATGTAGATTGGGATAAATTAAATATTAGCCATATTCTACCCATAAATAACAAAGGTGTACTTAATGAATGTAGATCCAAATATCACAAAATATCTGATAAAAGCAAAAATTTCTGCCGATGGGGTGGTTGAAAAACCCGATGTTGTTGGGGCCATATTTGGCCAGACAGAGGGTCTTCTTGGTGAAGAACTTGATCTTAGAGATCTCCAGAAAGGAGGAAAGATTGGAAGGATAGAGGTTGAGATTGACAGTAAAAAGGGAAGAACAGAGGGCTTTGCTCTAATACCATCTGGTTTAGATCAGGTAGAAAGTTCTATCCTGGCTGCTTCTCTTGAAACAATAGACAGAATTGGACCCTGTAAGGCGAAGGTAGAAATTGAAAGCGTTGAAGATGTAAGACAGGAACGCAGAAAGAAAATTGTAGAAAGGGCAGAACAGTTATACAAAAAAATGAGTGAGTCTGGAAAGACTGTTAGTGAAAGTATAATTTCAACCGTAAGAGAAGAAGTTGAGAGGGGAGAGATTATATCCTACGGAGAGGAAAAATTACCTGCAGGTCCAGCTATAAGAGATTCTGATTCAATCATAGTGGTGGAAGGAAGAAACGATGTCCTTAACCTGCTAAAGTACGGTATAAAAAATACAATAGCAGTACAGGGAACAAACATTCCAAGAGCTGTTCAGAAGCTTTCAACTGAGAGAACTGTAACGGTATTTCTTGATGGCGATAGAGGAGGAGACCTCATACTGAAAGAAATGCTTCAGGTTGCAGAAGTTGATTTCGTTGCCAGAGCACCACCAGGAACTGAAGTTGAGGAACTGAGCTACAAGCAGATTGTCAAGGCACTGAGATATAAGACTCCCACAGAGCAGTATCTTTCAATGAGAGGGATGAATGACGAGCTCAAGAGCTTTAATGAGAAGAATGACAAGGACGCGAACAAGGAAAAACACGAGCCAGAACATGTTAAAAACGACCAGAAACTGCATGATCATGAAAGACATGAACAGAAGAAGCCGGATCATAAAGAGCAGGAAAATGAGCCAAAACATGAAAAACAGGAGCATCATCAGAGAGAAATCCATGTAATAGAGGAAAAGAAAGAGCGACAGCCTGAACCCGATGAGGTCAAAAAGACCAATAAGTTTTCCATAATGGATCCAAACAGTGTAAGAAGAAGAATAACAGAGCTTCTGGAGAAAAAGGAAACTCAGGTCGTTGATGAAAAGGGAGAGCCCATGGAAAGCTTCAATCTGGCAGAGGCACCAGATAAAATTTCAGAGATGGAAAAGGTAGAGTATGTTATGACTGGAGGTGTTATTTCCCAGCGGCTTGTGGATATCTGTCACAAAAAAGGTGTTAAGATAATATATGGCGTAAAAAAGGGGAATATTACCAAGAAACCAGAAAATATGAGAGTAGTACCAATAGAAGAGGCGTAGATTTTGCCAAAGAGAAAAGTGAATTCAACAGAGGATGTTAAAATACCATCTAACCCACTTGACAGGGTTATAGGACAGGATGATGCTGTTAAGATAGCAAGAGTTGCAGCAAAACAGAGGAGAAATCTTCTGCTTGTAGGACCACCAGGAATTGGAAAGTCAATGATCGCACAGGCGATGTCTTTTCTTATAGAGGTTCCAGAACACGAAGTTAGGGTTATACATAATCTGATGTACCCCGAAAGGCCATACGTAGAGGTAAAGAGCCGGGCACAGGTTGAACAGGAGAGTGATGAGATTAATGCAGCTGATGGTATTATTGTAAGCCCCGAAGATATACCTGCTGATGTGTCTGAGAAACTCGGGTACAGATGCCCATCATGTGGATACATTTCCCTTTACACCGATACAACCTGTCCAAGATGTGGGGAGCCAAAAAATAAGAATAATGCACAGGGACCATTCGGAGATATGTTTAATGTTCTGGGTGCTGCCCTTGGAGTACAGAACAATATGGAAAGAGTATCTTCCACCAGAAGAGTAGGAGAAAAGGAGGAAGTGATAATCTACGAAAGATTCAATGACAAGGTAAAGATTCTGGATGAGAAGGCCCTGGAAAGAAAAAAGAAAATGGAGAAGAAAAGCCCGAGCAAGGTCATAGTACCATTGAACAGGAATACGTTCATTCTTGCAACAGGTGCCAGTGAAACAGAACTACTTGGAGATGTGAGGCATGACCCATACGGTGGTCACCCACAGCTTGGAACCATGCCCTATGAAAGAGTCATAGCCGGATCTATCCATGAGGCACATGAAGGTGTTCTCTTTATAGATGAGATAACACACCTTGGAGAACTGCAAAGGTCTATACTGACTGCAATGCAGGAAAAGAAATTTCCCATAACAGGTAGGAATCCTCAAAGTGCTGGTGCAAGTGTCAGGGTGGATTCAGTACCAACTGATTTCATTCTTGTGGGTGCATGTAACATTCAGGACCTCCCACAGATTCTCAGTCCTTTGAGATCGAGAATTGCAGGAAATGGATACGAGGTGCTGATGGAGGTATCCATGCCATACAACGAAAAGAATGTTGAAAGATATCTACAGTTTATTGCTCAGGAAATAATCAGTGACGGAAAGATTCCACATATGGAAATAGATGCAGCCATGATCATCGTTGAGGAGGGAAAAAGAAGAGCCAGTATAATAGATCACAGGGAAAATGCATTGACTCTAAGGTTAAGGGAACTCGGTGGTCTGATCAGGGCATCAGGCGATATTGCTGTGAGCAAGGAACATAAATACATAACAAAGGATGATGTGATGGAGGCATTAAAGATATACATGCCAGTCGAGGAGAAGATAAACAAGATATATGGTAATATGGGTAATGCTATTTCCAGCGAGTCAACAGCCTCACAGAAAATGTCTGGTTATTATGGTGGGTTTCATAACTACTATGTGGACCCTTCATACCAATAATATATTTTTTAATGTATTAGAGTCTTTTGCTATGTGCAAATTATGCATGTCATGAAGATAGTTAATAAAGTTAATATAATATCTACATGGTGATTAAATGCCTATAGCACTAGGGGAGAAAGTCCCTGATTTTACCGTAAACACATCGAAAGGTCCCATAACCATGTCTTCCTATAAGGGAAAGTGGGTTTTACTGTTTTCACATCCAGGAGATTTTACTCCGGTATGTACAACTGAATTCATGGCTTTTACAGAAAGATATGATGATTTCAAGAAACTTGGAGTAGAACTAATTGGTCTCAGTATTGATAGCGTATTCAGCCATATAGCCTGGATAAGAGATATTAAGGAAAAGTATGGAGTAGAGATACCCTTTCCCATAATTGCTGACGTGAACAAGGAAGTAGCAAATATATTCAATATCATAAACCCGGCTGATGGAATGACTGTGAGGGGTATATTCATAATTGATCCAAATCAGAAGGTAAGGTGGATGGCTTACTATCCTGCTGAAGTTGGAAGAAGCATATCAGAACTCATTAGGGTTCTCAAGGCCCTTAAATTCAACTGGGATAGAAAACTAGCAACACCCGCCAACTGGCAGGAAGGTGATCCAGGAGTCATGGGAGCACCGGGAACACTTGAAGAAAGTTACGCAAGAGAAAAAGATGGCGCTGAGAGATGGTATCTTAAAAGAGTCAAATGACCGATTGCGCAATGTACAATCTCACACTGGATGGATCACATCCATCCACCATATGTGTGGAGATTTCAAATTTGAGGCCATCACTGGAGTCCCTATATGAAATGTTAGATTCCGAATACCTTTCAGAATATTTGTCCGATTTCATTTCCGACTTTGCAAGAACTGATGAAATTATGCCAGAAGATCACACACTTGGCTTCGTCATAATTAACTCGAAGAAGAAGCATCTTTCATTTGCATTCAATGGATTGAAAGAGAACTATATTAAGGATATCAGGGAAATCGGAACTAAGATTCAGCAAAAGGGTTACACAGTTGAATATGATATTGAATGATGTAATCAAAATTAAAACAAATTTTTCATTATTTTAAATCACGCTTAATTCTTAAATTTTATATTGCCACAAATAGATGCTATTATAAAGTGCTGTGTGATCAATTTTATATATCCAGCAATGTATGAGGTTTTCATGATAAACGAGAATACTGAACACTCAGCACTCATAAGGGAAGAAGATAAAAGATTTTTGGCAAACCAGTTCAGGAAGAAGCTGAGCAAAACTGTAACTCTGATAGTATTCACATCAAGTGACAAGAAATGTATGTACTGTGATAAAGCAGTTGAAATTATTGAAGAGGTTTCCAGCCTGAGCGATAAGATCAAGACAGTGAAATACTCCTTTGAAAATGATAGGGAAATGGTTGAAAAGTATAATGTAAAAAAGTACCCTGCCATTATTGTAACATCAGAAAGAATTAGGGATAGTAGGGTTGTTTTCTATGGCCTGCCATCCGGGTATGAATTCGGTTCCCTCGTGGAGAGCATAGAGAGTGCTTCCATGGATGAACCTGAGATTGCAGATAAGGCTAAAGAAATAATTTCAGGGATCAATATGCCTGTTAAAATAACTGTTTATATCACACCTACGTGCCAGTATTGTCCCAGGGCAAGTACCATAGCAAACAAATTTGCCATACTGAATCAAAACATAAGTTCCGAAATTACAGAAATCCTGGAATTTGGGGATGAAGATGAGATAAAAGATATAGAAAAGGTTCCATACATTAAGGTAAATGACAGAATTATAGTAATAGGAACGCACACTGAAGAACAGTTTGCAGAATTTGTAATGGGAGCTACCAAAGAACAATAAATGTGATTTGCGAAAGATATATTAGTATAATAAAGTTGTTGAATTATGGAGAGCAACGAAATTATTGCAGTATCGACAAACTACATTACTGGATATCGGGTTACAAAGGTTTTTGGAACGGTTTGGGGATTGACCGTAAGAAGCAGAGGAATCGGTGGGAATGTTATGGCGGGTCTGAGATCTCTGAAGGGAGGGGAGATAAAGGAATACATAACATTACTAAACGATGCAAGGAATATTGCACTTCAGAGACTTAAGGATGAAGCAAAGTCACTTGGAGCTAATGCCATACTGGATGTGAGATTTGATTCATCTGATTTTGCTCAGATGATGACGGAAATAGTGGCCTATGGTACTGCTGTTATAGTAGAACAAACTGGCAAGCAGGGAGATCTTGTATCACTTTCCTGATTTTACAGTTAATAACGGAATATAATTGCAAATAGATCAAAGACTTAAATAATCAATTTACATTTAGTATTATTATGATAGATTCACTATGGGAATGGCTGATAGTAGGTGTTGTTATACTAGCCTTGTTTGGAAGCGCCAAGAAAATCCCAGATTTTGCCAGAAACCTTGGAAGGGCAACAGGTGAATTCAAGAGAGGACAGACGGAGATACAGCAGGAAATTAAGAAATCATTGCTGGAGCCTGAGAAAGTTAACACCCCTGAAAACGAGAAATTAATTGCACTTGCACAGTCAATGGGAATTGAAACAAGCGGAAAGGATCCGAAACAGATAAAGGTTGAGCTTTCAGAAAAGCTTAAAAGTGATAATTAATGGAAAATGGCCCGCTGAAGGTCATTACAAATAATATTGATGAACTGCGTTTCAGGGTTATAAGAATTGTAGTTCCGATTCTGGTCTTTTTTAGCATTTTTTTGCTGTTTGATCTAAGGTCATTTTATATTGATCTTGGGTCTATTTCCTTTCATTTTCCCTTCATTTATCCTGATCCCTATGAAAACATGGGAGCACAATTCCTTAAACTCATAATTGACCATGTAATAACAGAACATTTCCAGCTGATTGCCATTAAGCCCACAGATGGTGTTGTGGCTGATTTTTACTCCTGCCTGTTCTTATCCATTATTGTAACTTCGCCAAATATTTCATACCAGACGGGGAAGTTTATTGGACCTGCGCTTAAAGCCTCAGAAAAGCATCTGATTAAGACAACAATTTACCCAGCACTTATACTATTCCTGATTGGAGCACTTGTGGGATTCTATTTTGTAGCCCCGCTTATGTTTAGAATACTGTATGACTTTGATCTTGGCGTTGGAGCCCAGCCTACAATGAGTATAACTTCCTTTGTCTCATTTTTCTTCATCTATGTTCTTTCCTTTGGATTATCCTTTGAAACACCTGTGATAATGGTTGGGTTGACCTATTTATCAATCGTACCAGCAAGCTACTGGAGGAAGAACTGGAGATATGCCATAGTGGCGGCACTTATCTTCGGTGTAATATTTTCTCCAGGAGTGACAGGATTTACCATGATTCTACTCGCCATACCCATAATCGCCCTTTATTTTGTTGGAATTTATGCATCCCAGAGAACGGAGAGAAGGAAAAATAATGAAATTCAGAAAGATCTAGGCGGTCTCTCTTAATTTTTGCCGGAAAGACTCAAGTTCTTTTAATCTGATTGTTTTTGTGTTAATTGTTTCTATGTGATGGGCATAAGCCTTTATGATCTCATTTTTCATAAACCTTGAACCCTTTATTCTCCTGAAGAAAGTGTTATTTAATGAAATGGCCATGTTTTCGGCGTCTTGAAGATTTCCATTGCGAAATATTATACCATGTTCCAGTGACTCATTAAATGTTAAGATCCTCCCCGTGGCAAGTTCCTTCACAGTGTTGCCTGGAATGAAATGCCTCATTCCTTCAGGAGGTATTATGATTGATGGGAAGTTAAAAAGAATATCCGGTAAACCATATTTACTGTTTTTTTCGCCAACAGAATAGTCACTTATCAGGGTTAGTTCAAGTCCTGCCCCAAGGGTGAACCCCTTACAGTATGAAACAACAGGTGCCTCATAGTTTCTTATGAGTTGCATTATGCCAGTTCCCAGTGATACAACTGACAGCAGGAAATCATTGTCTTTTACAAGATGGCATGAACAGTCGTAACCCATTGAAAAGTTATCTCCCTTAGATCTGATGACCACAGGTTTAAGATTGCCATCCGAGGTTATTGCTGATAAATTCATGAATAATTGCTGCAGAACTTCTATATCCATTGAATTCTCAGGTATATTATTTATAATTAGAGAATGAAGAACATCATTTTCCTCATGAATTACCTTATTGCTCAGTACATTGTCAGGTTGTATCTTTCATCAACCTCCTCGTATGTCTTTCTGTCACTGATGCCGAGGATTTCTGAAACTTTTTTCATGATGCTTTCGTATGGTGAGTCTTCCTTTCCTTCAATATATGGCCATTCTTCTCCTATGATCAGTCTTTTGGCCTTATCACTGTACAAAAACTGATAACCTTCCTTTTTCATCTCATGGATTCGCTCTGCAACCTCTTCAGGTTTTTCAAGATTACTGAACACGTGTTCAAGTTCTCCTATCATCATAGATCACCACATCTTTTGCCATTGAATTCCGGGAACCTCACATTATATCTATCAGCAGCATAATACAGATGATATATGAAATTCTTTAGAAAGCCTTCCTTATCGTCAACATCATAGACAAAGTTTGAGTTCATGACGCTTTTCACTGTATCAATATCTATCTTCCCTGTTAAGAAATCACTAATCGACTGCATTACCCTTAAATGACTCCTGATTCTTTCGTTTTTTGATATATTTTCTGCGTTTTGAAGACTCTTAATTTTCTTTTGGATAAGTTTCATTGCATCATCTATCTCGCCCGAAAGGACCGCAGAATCTATTACTTCCAGATCATACAAAGGATTCATTACACACCAACTCCTAATCCTGAAACTATACTGCTCAAATATGGATATCCATAAATCAGGAATGAAAGCCCTATGGACATTACTGCTCCTATAACAACAGGTAGAAGTATGGAGCCTGAGAGATTAAATTCTCTGCCTTCTGTTGCAGGTCTGAACATGACCACAATTACTCTGAGGTAATAGAATACAGATATTGCACTGTTCAATATACCTATTACTGCAAGATACCACAGATTTCCGCTTATGAGTGAAAGGAATAGATAGTATTTAGCGAAGAATCCTGCAGTTGGTGGTATTCCTGCAAGGGCAAGCATCATTATTCCTAGAGAAATGGCGAATAGAGGTGACTTTAGACCAATGCCTGAGAGATCATTTATCATGATTTTTTCCTTCTTCACGGCACCAGATGCAATAAAGGCTCCTCCCTTCATGAAAATATATACAAGAGAATAGTACATTGCTGCAAAAATTGCCACTGTGATCGCAAACTGAGAGGCAGTACTGGAAACCACCGTAAGTACCAGGATCAGATATCCGGCCTGAGCTATGCTTGAATATGCAAGCATCCTTTTCAGATTATTTTCAGAGAGTGCCGCGAAGTTTCCATATGTCATGGTTATTATGGAAACTATGGTAAATAGATAGAAAACATCAGTACTTAATGTGGAGAATCCAACCAGAAATACTCTCAGTATAATAAGAAAGGCAAGTACTTTTGTTCCTGATGAAAGGAAAGCTGAAACAGGATTATTTGTCCCATCGTACGCATCTACTGCCCATTGCTGAAGTGGTACTAGAGCAAGTTTGAATCCAAATCCAACAAAAAGGAGTATTAAGGCAAGAAGCATTGAAGGTCTGGTAACATCAGAGATTGAAAACGAAGAAACAAGATTGAATGTGCCTGTTGATAGGAAATAGAATGATGAACCGAGTACTATAAAGCCTGTTGCTATAACTCCTGTAAAGAAATATTTAGCAGAAGCTTCCAGGTTTCTTTTTGATTTTCCATGAGCCGACAGAATGTAAGTTCCAATGCTGATTCCCTCAAATGCTATGAATATGAATATGAGGTTCAGACTAAAGGCTGCTATTATCATGGCTATGTTTACAAAAAGAAAGACAGAAAAGAAAATTTCAGGATCATGCTTCAGTTCCGAACCTGCTGTAAATGAGACATAAAGGGATGATGTTATCAGGATAAGTGCAAAGAACAGTCCGAAATTGTTGATAACAAAGGCTCCTCCAAAGAATGAAGAATTACCTGAATCGAGCAGAATTAGCATAATCATTGATATGAGCAGTGCTATAATTGAAACTGTGGTGTAGACCATCCAGTTTTTTACCCTTCTTCCCATCAACAACATTCCAAAAGCCACCAGGCCAAGGAATATCTCAGGGTACAGAGATTTTAGAATTGAAGAATCTAATATAAACGTCATTTTAGAATACCCCCTTTACGAAGCTCAGTATGGGACCAAAGAACAGATTTGGATATATCCCGAGGAGCAGTATGAGTATGAAGAGAAATGAAAGAAGTAATATTTCTGTTCCCTTTGCATCCTTAAGTTTTCCCATGTTTTCATTGAATGGGCCATTAAGAGTCTTTTGTACTACCCAGATGTGATAGGATGCAGTGATGATCATCCCAAAAATAATCAGGAAAATAATGGCACCGATCACATAATATGATGATAATACGATAGATGCTTCGGCTATGAACCCTGCAAGTCCCGGAAGACCCAGTGAGGCCATTATTCCTGCAAGGAAAAATGCTGAAATATATGGCATGTCCCTCCACAAACCGCTGACTGAAAGATTGGATTCTGTTCCAGCCCTCTGTTTAATTAGATACAGTGATGAAAAGACGAGACCCATTATGAGGCCATGTGCAAGTATTTGATAAATGCCCCCTGCATATGCTGTGTATGAGACCTGACCACTGGTGAGTATACCATCTCCAAGGGATATGCTAATAAAACCCATTGAAGCCGCACTGGCATACGCCATCATCTTCTTGGTGTTTGTCTGAAACATAGCAGTTAGAGCAAAATATATCAGACTGAAAATGCCCAGTCCGATTATTGTCCATGCTATTCCTGCTCCAATGACTGATGCTATTGGCATCAGTACAGCAAAGAAACCATAACCTCCCATAAGGGAAATGGCCCCAGCAAGTACAATGGTTACGGGGTATGGTGCAGATGTATATGCATCCGGTAACCATGAGTGAAGCGGGAAAGATGGCATTTTTACCAGGAAGGCAAAGAAAAATCCAAATAGGGCAAAATATGTCCAGAATGGTACCTTATTAGTTATATCATTGATTATAAATGATGGATTTAACAGCGTCGACATGTTTAACGTAAAAACGTTTCCATGTGAAGAACCATAGTAAGAGAATAGTGTCAGTATGGAAAGCAGAAGGAAAACAGATCCTATTTGTGTATATACAAAGAATTTTAGTGATGCCTTTTCCTTTCTTGAATCCCCGTATATGGCGATTAAAAGGAATACAGGAATGATGATTGCCTCCCAGAATACATAGAAGAACAGGAAATTTCTTGAAATAAGCAATCCATAAAGCCCAACTTCAGTGAACATCATCAAGCCGTAGAATCTTCTGTCAAATTTTTCATTCTTCGCTGTATATATAGCAGCAAACATTATGACAGTTGTCAGAAATAGAAGTGCTATGGAAAGACCATCCACACCAGTGCTGAACGTAATTCCTATTGATCTGTCAATTGGGTATGAACTTATGGAAATTAGCCCTCCCGTATATGATTGAAATCTTACAAGAGCATAAATTACAGTTAATACAAGAATTACGAAACTCTCTGTTACTGCAACTTCCCAAACCTTTTTTTTAAGGAGAATGGATACGATTGCGAATATTATGGTTAATAAAAATATATATAAAATAAACATCTAAATCCCTCCAAGTAGCTCAAGGAGAAGCATCAGTATTGCCACACCTGCTATAAGAAATACGAAATAGTATTCCACCACACCATTCTCTATTCTCCTAAGTACTCCTCCAAATCCCATGGCTACCTTTCCAGTTCCTTCGATGGAAATTGAGAATCCTTTCTCAAGCCTAGATACACCAGAAGAAAGTGGAAGGATTACCCTCTCTGCTATGACTCTAGTAAATAAGGCATCCAGAAAGTACTTTGCCTTTAGAAGCCTGTAGACAGGGTTCCTGTCATAGTTCATTCTCTGCCATCTGGTTGTTGCATAGAGTCCTATGGTTATGAGAACACCTATTACAACCATTGTTAATGGTGTATATTCAATGAACAATGGGACAACAACCCTTGTGGTGTCTGGTACTATAAAGTCATAGAAACGGTACTGTATAAGCCCGAGTGTTAGAGATAGAAATGCAAGTATCATAAGTGGTATCAATACAACCTTTGGTGGATCTTTTGCCTCTTCTGCAAGCTTAGATCTTGGTTTACCAAGCGCCACCAGGAAGAACATTCTGAATGTGTAAAGAGCTGTCATTAAGGCACCTATAACCAGGAAAATCCAAGGTAGTATAGAATAAACGTTGCTACCATTCATTATGAAATAGTTATAAGCAACATCTATAATGGTATCTTTTGAGAAGAATGCTGCAGTGGGCGGTATGGCTGCCAGTGTTATGGAACCAATGAACATCAGGGAAATTGTTACCGGCATCCTCTTCCAGAGACCACCCATTTTCTTTACATCTCTTAGTTCCATGAGAGTCAGTAAAATGACTCCGGCTGACATGAATAGTAATGCCTTGAAAACAGCGTGAACAACTAGATGATAGATAGAATAGCCTATCACACTCTCACCAAAGGTGGAAACCATTCCAAGCGCTGCCATCATATATCCTATCTGGGAGATTGTAGAATATGCAAGAATCCTTTTCAGGTCGTTTACTACTATCCCTATTGTTCCTGCAAACAATGCGGTAAACGCACCTATGTAAAGTACTGACTCTGCTGCCAGAGGTGTTGCATTGGCATAAAGTGGAAGTACCCTGGCTATAAGATATACACCGGCTGTTACCATTGTCGCAGCATGAATCAGCGCTGAAACTGTGGTAGGACCTTCCATTGCATCTGGAATCCATACATGTAATGGAAACTGTGCTGACTTACCGGCTGCTCCTCCCAGGAAGAGTAATCCTATAATGGTCAGGTTTTGTGCCCCTATTTCTGTGGCTATTGTGTGGGCATTGTTTATCAGATATGGTATGCTAAGTGGTGATGAAACTCCTCTTACTGTTAGGAGGGAATACAGAACAGCGAGCCCTATTATAAATAGCAGATCACCTACTCGTGTAACTATAAACGCCTTCTTTGCTGCAGAAGCTGCATTTGGCTTGAAAAACCAGAATCCTACAAGGAGGTATGAACATAGTCCCACCAGTTCCCAGAACAGAAAGAATTCAAGAAGATTGGATGCAAGTATAAGACCAAGCATTCCTCCTGTGAAAAGGGCTGTCTCCCCGAAGTATGTATTCTTCCTCGGGTCATCCTTCATATAATACATGGCAAAAAGATGAATCATTAGGGAGACAAATGATACCATTAATACCATTACAACTGCAAGGTGATCTACATATATTCCAGCGTTTATGTTATCAAACCAGTTATAACTCTGGTAAATTGGTGTGGATGTTCCTCTTATATTTAGCCATACAATTATTGAAAGTATGAGCGATATAAATATTGACAGTGACGCTAGAATACCAGCTGTTACTTTGCTTCTTTTTCCAGCAATGACGCTTATGGGTGCAAATATTATTGGTGTAAGGAATATGAACCATGCATAGTTTAACATTTTACCACCTTATCTCCTTCAGCAACGAAATATCAATCTTGCCGAATTTCCTGTATATCGAAACCAGTATACTTATTCCAACTGCAGATTCTACTGCGGCAATTGCAATTG
>JAMDCG010000043.1 GCA_023489425.1 Thermoplasmatota archaeon | reverse complement strand
ATATCTTTTAGGTAAAGAAGAACAGCTGATTCCTGAGGACTGAGTTCCACAACCCAAAATGTAAATAAGCGTTAATAATTTTGCTACTATCCCGAGATCCTTTACTATGAACAATTCATGGCAAAATTATGTAATCAAGGAATGCATTTAGTTAACATTGAAAGACCTGGAAATAAGGGAGAATGTTTATATCTCAGACCTTTTCTGCATTTATTTATCTGATATATCCGCCGCAGTTATATCGGATCTTCATCTCGGGTTTGAAGAGGAAATGAATCTCAATGGCCTGTTCCTCCCAAAATTACAGAGAAATCATGTTGAGGACAAAGTCTCTCAGATAATTGAAAGATATAACCCTGAAAAGTTGATAATCAATGGGGATTTCAAACAGGAATTCAGGAGGAATTTGCCACAGGAATGGGATGATGTCATCCACTTCATAGATCGTTTTACTACAAAGACAGAGCTTATATTTGTCAGGGGAAATCATGATAACTATCTTCAATCTATTCTGAGTAAGAGGGGTATTCTGGAAGTAGATACATACGAGACGGAAAATTACTACATCTATCATGGTGATAAGGATCTATCCTATAGAAAATTCACCATACTGGGGCACGAACACCCATCAATAGTTTTAAGAGACAAAATAGGAGGTGTATATAAGATACCTGCCTTTGTGTACGATGATAAAAATCAGATAGCAATCACGCCAGCAATGAGTTTCTTTTCATCAGGAACTGATGTCACTCAATCACTCTTGAGTGACGAGCATTTCACTCCTGTTCTAAAGAATATAAAAGATAAAAACTTCAGGGTTTTTGGTATAACTGATGATTTTGGACTTGTTGACTTTGGTTTTCTTTATGATCTTCAGACGAAGAATAGAGTTCCCTATCGGTAAACTTCATGGCCGAATCCAGAAACTCCCTTACGCTTTCAGTTTTTCCTTCTCTAACCATCTTTTTGAGGGTGAGTGTTTCAGGAGCAAGAACCTTATTCACTATGGAATTTCCCAGTAGTTCAAGTGCCTCTCTTTCTTCTGTGCCGTTTTCGATAGCCCTGCTGAATTTTTCAATTTCATCACTCAGTATATCCTTCGATCTACTGTAAATGCTGGCAATATAGCCTTCAATTTCACCTTCTGCAAGCTTAGAGTAGATCTTTCTCAGTTCCCTATCAATAATGGTCTCGGCAACCTCTATATCCTTTTCTTTTCTTTTTCTGTTCTCCTGAAGAATCTGATTTGCCATCTCTAAATTGATCAGTTCAACATTTGGATTACTGTAACTTTCCTCAATATTTTTTGGGTTTGAAATATCTATAAACAGTAATTTTCTTGGAATTTTTTCAATGAGTTCCCTCGTGATCAATGGGGTCTTGGAGCTTGTAGCGGTCACAATTACGTGACACTCTTCAACTATATTTCCTATATCCAGAGTTTTCCTGAAATTTACCTTGAAAAGATGTGATAGCTCCGAACCTGCTTCCTCATTCCTTCCATATATTGTGATCTTGACTGAAGGTTTCTTCTTTAAATATTTTACAACTGTGGCAGCCATTTTTCCAGTCCCAATTACACCGATAGTGCTACTATTCAGAAGACCTTTCTTTTCGATTTGCTCTATCATGATTGAGGGAATCGATACTTTTCCGTGTGATATTTCCGTAGTTTCCCTTACTTCCTTACCTACCTTCAACGCTTTTTGAAAAATCATGGAAAGGAATTTGTCGGTTCTACCCTGTTTGTGGGCCAGGTCAAATGCCTCCTTTATTTGTCTTAATATTTCCTGCTCTCCTATGGACATGGACTCCAGTCCAGAAGAAACCCGCAGAAGATGTCTTATTGCATGTTCATCTTTCAATAATTCTGCATTTTCCAATTCATTCTCTGAAAATTTTGCATCATCATGAAAATAGATTTCCAGCCTATTACAGGTCCTGAGAATCACTCTCTTCTCAATGCCCTTAGAAGACAGCATTTTCTGAAGTTTGTCATCGTCTTCCTGTAACTTTATTTCTAATATATTATCTGCCATTCTGTAGTCCCATCTTATAACTTTGAGTTCAGAATTCAAAAGCATCACTCCCGGAGTTATTCATCGATATCCGTAAGTGATTTCTAACACGCAATTAAGTTTTATTTTATAATGGAACTACCATATTATATATACGGTCTCCGCTTATCAAAAAAAGTATGTTGTCATTAAATGAATGAAATATATTCATCAATTAGAATCTCAATAGCTTAAAAAAAGTGGAACATCATGAATTTGGATAAATCATGGTTTATCTATAAGAGTTCAATTAGAGTGAATGAGTGATAAAGGATCTTCCTTTAGAACATTTACCAATCGCAGGGAACTACTGGAGAATATCCTGAAGGATGATGAGATGGAAAAGGTAATTAATAAGAAAATTAATGATATCTCCAGCCTCCTGGCGCGTGGTTATCAGCTAAGAACAATATCTAAGAAACTGGGATTGGGGAAGAATGAACTGGGCATTCTTTATGACTTTGCAAAGACAAGGAATAGCATAAGGCATAAGTATTCAAAATATGACCAGGTATATATGGATACATATTCAGCTTCCTATTCTACACCAGAGAATGTTGCAATGTACAGGGCTGAGAGATTGAAAGATAAAAGCATACTGGATATTGGTTGCGGTGCCGGTATGGCTTCAATTTTTTTATCAATGTATTCTACAGTTAAGGGATTTGATACGAATGAAGAAAGGGTTCTAATGGCAAGGATAAACAACAAAAAATATGCTGGCAGGGCAATTTTTGAGAATGGTGATGGAACAAAACTGCAGCTAATGGAAAAAGAGTATGATACAATCTACTCAGACCCACTGAGGTCATCCAGTTCCAGGGAAAGGTCTTTGGAGGAGTTGCAGCCAAATCCTGATCATATCATGGATATTTACAGGGAAAAGGTGAGAGAATTTGTATTCGATCTACCCCCTTTTCTTCATCCAGAAAGGATTAAAAATATTCCTGGTACACTGGAGTACCTATCTGTGGATGGAGATATATCAAGGTTAACTCTTTACAGTAATAATGATAATAGAAGAATTTTTCAAGCCACTAGTCTGACACGTAACTTTTCATACATGTCCGACCAGAGGATGAAACCACAACTTGGAGACAGAGTAATGAACTATCTTTTTGTCCCAGACGCTTCACTTTTTTACTCAGGACTCCATGGAAACTACTGCAATGAGCTAGATCTTAAAATCATAAGTGAAGAGAAGAGAAAGGCATTATACACTGGAGATGAGTTAATCCAAAATTTTACCGGTGATATATATGAGGTGATTTCTGTCGTAGATCCAGATACGCTGGTAGAAACGCTGAAAACAAAGAATATTGGAAGGGTAATTCTCCGTTATGACTCACCAAATTATTATGAGGAGCAGAGTAAAATACAGAGTAACTTAAATGGTGATGATATATCATATATCTTCTCATTTAAGGAAAGAAGAATAGTATGCAGAAAAATCAATTGAATAGCTAGATAATAATTCTTAATAAGAGTGGAATTAATCTGGAACAAATGAATGGAAAGCGCTTGATCTCATCTCTTATCCTCATATTGCTCATATCATCTCTATCTATGGTAGGTGCTTCCGAGGAGCATAATGTAACTGCAACAGACAGACCCACGACAGCAATACACAATTATGTTGTTTTTCAATCTTGCTGTCTTCCTTCGAACATTAATTTTACTGTTCAGATCAATAATAAATCCTATGAGTCATCAAATTATTACCTGAATATATCATTACCCGATGGAACTTATCATTATACCATATCTCTTCCCTATGACTACACTTCAAATATCACCACAGGTAATATAATTCTAAAGCAATCAAATGTATATGTTCATTTCAAGGTCAGTTACAGATCCTATGATCTCGGCGAGATTGTATTAGTGAGTATTGTACTTAGCCTTGTTTCAATTCTGGTTTTCATAGTTTATTACATAAGAGTAACAAGGAAGTGATAAAGCTAGATATTGCCAAAAAATAAATAGAGTTTAGAGATTACCATCGAGATTGGGATGAAAACATATTTAAACGTAACATTTTCCAGCGAAGGAGCGAAACCATCTGAGATAATAAACAGACTGAGATCGCTGGGATTTAAACCGGTAATGGGGGACCATGATATGGTCTATGAATGGGCAAACAGTGCAACAGAAGAAGATTCTCTATGGTTCGCTGATAAAATACAGGCAACTCTGGAAGGATTTAAGGTACTGTTCCATATTGAAACACTCAGTGACTGATGTCAAATCTCCTAATATTGTTGCAATTCAAACAGGTTACGAGAACCTTACCTTTCTTTATTCTTAGCCTATAGTTGTGCTCATAAGGATATTTACAGTTTTTGCAATAGCTTCTTTTAATATTCTTTGATAATGTTATATCAAATCTGACCGAAAGTTTCTCTATCTGTTTCACTATTTCTGATTTAGGAACAACTGATTCACTATTCATCAGGTTATACAGGTAATCTATTCTTTTCAGGGCAACATTTCTAGTCTCATTTTTATTGGGTTTCAATAAATACGTATAAATTGTAAGTTTATATTATTAATGCAAATGATCAAACTTTTGATTCTTGACATCGATGGAACCATTACACAGAAGGATCAGAGCATATTACCGGAAACTCTAGTTGCACTCAGGAAGGTTGTTTTCTCAAATCCAGAAATGCACATATGTCTTGCAAGTGGAAACGTGCTTCCAGTAATGTTCGGGGTTAGAACAATTCTTGGGGTAGGAGAATCACTGGCAGGAGAAAATGGAGGGATTTTACTTTATAAACAGAGGATAACCTCATACTTTCAAAAGCAAAAAACAGTAGATGCTTATAAAGAAATTGAGAAAGACTTGGGTGCAGTTGAATTCATCACCAATCGATGGAGGGAGACTTCCATAAGTTTCATACTCAATGGGAGTTATGATTTTACAAAATATGAGAAGAAATATGATGTTGTGATTCAGGACAGTGGATTTGCAAAGCATATTCTGAACAAAGGTCAAAATAAAGGATTTATAGCAAGGGAGTTAATGAAGATTTACGCTGTTTCAAAAGATGAAACACTTGCCTGTGGTGATGGTGATAACGATGCCGATCTATTCGAAGTTGTCGGAATGAGCGGAACAATATCAAACGGAAGTAGGTCTGTTAAGGAAAGGGCTGAATACGTTTCAGAAAAAGCCTATGGAGACGGATTGATAGACATAATGAAACACTTCAGGCTACTTGAGGAGTGATCATATTGCCAAGACAATCCTCAATTATTTCCCTGTTTGATATGACTTTTTCTCCTCTAACGAAAACATTTCTTGGAAATACAACATCAAACCCATTAAACGGTGAGATTGTCAGTTTAGAATGAAGCCTATTCTCATTCAATTTCTCCATATCTGAAAAGTTAACGGACACAAAATCAGCTGAATACCCTTTCTCTATTTTCCCTTTTTTTATACCAAATAATTCTGCAGGCCTAGATGCACCTGTTTTTAGAAGAGTATCTAAAGATAGAATTTTCTTATGAACAAGGGCGAGCATGAGAGGTACCCTTGTCTCAACCCCTATGATCCCTGATTTTCCAAATTGTATACTTTCTTTATCCTTCTCAAGGTGGGGTGCATGATCAGATGATAGCAAATCAAATTTACCATCAAGATACGCCTCTCTAGTTTTTTCCATTACAGCCTTTTCTCTTAAAGGTGGATTTACCTTCCCGTAGGCTCCAAGCTGCATTTCCTCATTAAGAAGAATATGGTGTGGTGTAACCTCCATGAAAAACTTTTCTGGAAAACTTTGGGCATTCCCATAATCACTTATATGGGCTGCAATTTTGACACTGGTTTTTAGTTTTGATATGGTTCTAAGTGCCTCCATTTCGCATGAACTTGGCCTTGATAAATCGTGATCTATGAGAGTTTTAACCTCCCTTGCGCTATTCTTTCTCAGGCATTCAGCGGATTCTCCATGGAAAACAACTGGTCTGCTATATTTTTCTAAAAATTGATCATGTTCATAATCTCCAGTGAATGCGGTACTGTTTGTGCTTTCACCCATAAAAATTTTTAAACCAATGCTCTCCTTTGAAATCACGTCTCCATTGGTTCCATCATACAGTGAAAACAATCCATAGTCGGTGAAGGATCTGCCCTTCACAACAGCTTTCTTTCTGTCGAATTGATTGTAATCTCTTATGGGTATTATGTTATTTGGCATATCCAGTACGGTCGTTGTACCTCCAAAAACGGAGGACATACTACCGGTATAAAAGTCCTCTTTATCAGTTTCCCCTGGATCCCTGAAGTGTACGTGGGCATCAAAGAAACCTGGAAGAATTGCTCCTTCAATTCTTTCCGTTTTTACAGATTTCTCAAATTTCCTCACATCTGTAATTACTCCGTTCTTAACATATACAAAAAGGTCCTGGAAAGTTCCGAAATAATAAAATTTTCCACTAAAAATCTTATCCTCCATCATACACCTCTTTTTTCACCATATATTATTTTATGCATCTGAAGCATAACTCTCACGTTTAACCTATTCTCTATGACTCTGTTAACAAGCCAGTCTGGTGGAGTTCCCCATGCAGGTTGAAGAATAACTTCACATTTCACAAGGTTGTTTTTTAGAAATTCCAGAGCAAATGAAAAATCAATTTCATTCTGTATTACCATTTTTATATAATCTAATTCCCTCAGCTTTTCAAGGTTTTCCTTTTTAAGGCTCCTTTCCTCACCAGATGAAGGTGTCTTCACATCCATATCAATTACAGTGCCATCATACTTAGTGAAAGGCTCAATATCTAGCGATCCACCAGTTTCAATGAGTATCTTCTTTCCCATTCCTGTAAGAGAAGAAACAAATTCTTTCGCATCTCTTTGAAGCAGTGGTTCTCCGCCAGTAAGGCATATCCAGTCTTCCCATACTTTGGAACATTCCTCAATAAGTGAT
>JAMDCG010000062.1 GCA_023489425.1 Thermoplasmatota archaeon | reverse complement strand
GAGGAAGAAATAAAATTTATGTTTAAAACATCAGAATTTGATCTAAAGGATTATACTGGCAAAAAGCACACAGTCATAATGACTGCAGGATCAAAAGGTGCTTATGTCTACGGTGACAGGAATACGCATGTATATCCCTTTGATGAGGTTGTGGAAGGGGGCAATACTCTTGGGGCTGGAGATTCTTTCAGAGCAGGTTTCTATTATGGATTGAAGAACGGACTAAGTATCGTTGATGCTGTAAAATGCGGAAATGCAACATCATATGAAATAGTGAAGAATGGAATTGAAAATGCCGATCTTGTTGGTGAGGGGATATTAAGCATAGCAAAAAAATTAAGTGCAGAAGAAATTGCGTTAGATGACAGTTTACACTTTTGAGGGAAGAATACCAAATATCTCGTCGGAATCATATATTTCCCCAAACGCTACGGTGATTGGTGATGTTACAATTAAGGGAGAAGTATGGGTTGGTCCTGGTGCGGTGATAAGGGGAGATTATGGAAAGATCATTATAGGAAATGGAACGGCAGTGGAAGATAATGTGGTGATTCATGCCAGACCAGGAGAGGTGACTACCATCGGAGA
Organism: Thermoplasmatota archaeon; assembly: GCA_023489425.1. The sequence goes on along the minus strand of JAMDCG010000062.1, from coordinate 6,579 downwards.
ACATGTAACACTGGGTCACTCGTGTGTTATCCATACTGCGACCATAGAGGACTATGCCGTAATAGGAATGCATTCTACTGTAACTGATTTTGCAAAGGTTGGAAAGTGGGCGGTTATAGCCGAACACGCACTCGTTAAGACGAGACAGACAATTGAACCAGAGAAAATAGCAGGAGGTGTTCCAGCTAAGGTAATAAAGGATGTTTCAGAAGATTACAAAGCACTTTGGGCTGACTACAAATACAATTATACTTCTTTCTGCAAGAGGTATAAGGACGGACTTAAGGAAAAATTATAATAGCACTGTCTTTCTCTCATGTTTATGGATGAAAGGTTCGATATTAAAGGGACTTCGCTTAGAATAATTCTCGATTCCAGAGGAAATAAAACAGTTGAAGCTACGGTAATTTTAAATTCGGGTGCAGAAGGAATATGTTCTGCACCTGCAGGGGCGAGTACGGGAGCCACAGAGGTAATTCCGTTCAGGGATGGAAGGGCAGAAGAAAGCCTCAATTTCTTTGAAAGAAATGTGAGGGAGTCGCTGAAGGGATTCAATGGATTTAATCAAACTGGGTTTGATAATCTTTTGAAAAATATCGATGGCACTGAAAACTTCTCATCAATGGGAGGTAATGTTTCCACGGCACTATCCATTGCCCTGGCAAAGGCAGTTTCTAAAGAACTTGGGATTCCTATGTACAGATATGCCGGTGGTAATTTCAGGATGAAAGCGCCAAAACCAATTGGAAATGTAATTGGTGGTGGAAAACATGCAATTAACGGGACGACATTTCAGGAGTTTTTAGTTTCCAATGACTCCTCCTCATTTCTAGAGGCCATAGAGGTTAATGCCCTTGTCCACAAGAGAATTGGCCAGAAAGCAAAGGACATTATGAAGAATGTAAGTATTGGCGTAGGAGATGAAAGGGCATGGGTTTTATCAATAAGTGATGAACAGGCAATGCAGTTGCTTAAAGATTCAGCCAACGAGATAGCCAAAGAGAAAAAGGTAAAGGTTTATCTTGGATTTGATGCCGCTGCTTCAAGTTTTTATGAAAAAGGAAAATATGTATACAAGGAAAAGAAGAGGGATCAGGGGGAACAGATACAGTACATTATTGATGCTCACAAAAATTATGGATTTTATTATATGGAAGATCCAATGGATGAGGCTGATTTCGAAGGACATGCGGAAATTACAAAGGCAGTTGGGAAGAATGCTCTCATAGTAGGAGACGATCTATACACAACCAATGCAAGCAGGATAAGGAAAGGTATAGAAACAAAGGCTACAAACGGTGTGCTTATCAAGGTTAATCAAATAGGAACACTCACAGATACATGGGACGCAGTCAAAACTGCAACTTCAGCATCAATGGAAAATGTGATCTCCCACAGGAGTGGGGAAACCACTGATGATTTCATTGCACATCTATCCCTTGCATTCTCATCGACATTCATAAAAAGTGGAACCATAGGAGGGGAAAGACTGGCAAAATTAAATGAGCTTGTGAGACTTCAGGAAGAGATTGAGCACTGAAAACTTAAACATAATCGGTTCCGGTCTTCGCGGGATCGGTAGCCTGACCATTATAGAGATGGATATTCTTGGTAGATCAGACCATATTTTCATTGATGATTATACCTCAATATTTCCAGAGAGTTTCAGGGAAGATCTGGAGAAGAGCATTTCAAAACCCATAATTTTGCTTAAGAGAGAGGATGTTGAAAGCTTTTCATTTATAAAAGAAGGAAGTGGAACTGTTTCACTCATAGTATCTGGCGATCCTATGACTTCAACAACTCATTTCTCTATAATTAGTTACTGCAAGATTAATAATATCAAATGGAGGATATTTGAAAATGCATCCATTACTGGTGCAGTTGCAGGTAGAACAGGACTATCATCCTACCGTACAGGAATAACTGTTTCATTACCAGAAATATATGAAAATTTTATCCCCGTCAGCCCGCTACAAAATATAGTCAGAAATCTCAGGAATAGGCTTCACACAATTATATTGATTGATTTGAAAAATGGAAAGAATTTAGATATTGTGAGAGTTCATCATATTGTCAAAGTGATGATAGAAAAAACAGGTTATCGTGAACTTCAATCTATCCCGGTACTGATTCTTCAGAGAGTGGGCTGGAACGATGAACATATTTTTACTTCCACTTTAGATGAAATGGGCAATAGAAAGGTAGAATCACCATATTGCCTGGTGGTTCCGTTCAGGCCAGACTCAAATGAGATAGAGAATATGAAGTCCCTTAATCTTGAGGAAATCAGCATTTTCGAGAAATTCAATTATGAAAAAATTCCTGAAAAACTGGATTGAATTGTTCAACTAATCTATGGTGCAGATTGAATGTGATTCCTTCCAAATCGTAGTTTTTCTTATTTAAGTTATCAATATTAGTTTAAAACTGAAGCCTATGAAAGCATAAGGATATAAATCTTAAGTAACCAGAATAAATCTAAAAAATATTAAACACTTACAGTATACAGAACCCATGTCTTTTGAAATGCAGGTTGACAATATTAAGTACGGGGACGAAATTTCTGAAAAATACACTTGCAGTGGACAGAATATCTCTCCCGAAATCAAATGGAAGGATGCTCCATCGTCCACAAAGGAAATTGTCCTATTCATGGATGATCCAGATGCACCAAGAAAATCATTCAATCACTGGTGCATGAGAAATATTCAGTCATCTGTTGGTACAATTCACGAAAACGTTCCTATTGCCGAAAAGACAGATGAGGGCTGGATACAGTTAAAAAATGACTTTGGAAAAAATGGATATGGAGGTCCATGCCCCCCCGGAAAGAAAACGCATAAATATACTGTAACATTATATGCACTTGTAAGGCCATTAGATGAATCAGAAACAGTTAACAGAGAAAGTATGCGAAAACTCTGCGAAACACTAATGGTCAAAAAGGTTACATGGATGTTTACATATGGAAAAAAATGATGGAAAGTTGCCGCTTGTGATCATGTCCGGTGGCACTGGATCTAGAATGAATATGCCTGATAAAGGTTTACTGATGATTAGAGGTGAAACCCTTATAGGAAGGAACCTCAAATTTCTTGAAGAAGTGGCGAAGCCTGTTTATCTTGCAGTCACTCCGAATACAGAGATCACTGAAAAATACTATTCTGAAAAGTTAGAAATAATCAAGACATCAGGTAGCGGATATTCAGAAGATCTTGGAAAAGTTCTGAAAAAGATAAATAAATATCCCATAATGGTCATTCCTGGTGACATTTACTTTTCAGATCAGGAAGTTGTTAACAGCTTTATTGCCTTTGCAAAGAAAAGTGGGAAGGGTATTGTATCAATGTTGATCGAGGGACTTTTCTGTGGTGTGAGTATATTTTTCTCTCCTCCTGATGATGTAAAAAGTGAGGAATTCCAGTCCTTTGATGTTTCTGAAAAACAGGCATATAATGTGAACACTGTTGAGGACTTTTTTCTCATACTTAACAGATTGAAAAAGCAGAAGAACTAGAATGGTAAGTGAACGTGCTAAAAAGGCTGGAAGGGCTCTTCTAAAGTTTTCCTCATATTTCAGGGAAAATAGAGATGCAGCTACTGTAATGTTTATAGGTGCATTTATAACATTTGTAATTTCTTTATCTATTCTTTATCTTTCAATTCAAAATGGAAGCTTCCTGAAAGCTGATAATGCAATCTTTGAGATTCTGACTGATGCTATTGCTCCTATACTTGAAATTGTAGCATCAGTGGTCATGTTTAGAAGGGCATATCTCCATAGATCAATGGGTGGGCTTGGTATCCTGATGGGAATAATTTCACTTCCGGGAAGTGAAGGTGGTTTGCTAATAGGTTTCATATTGGTTGTTATAGGCGGAGTCATGAGCATGCTTTACAGGGAACCCTATACAGGAAAAGATAATGATGCTAAGAAGATGGATAAATAAACACACGATAATCGTTTCAGTATAAATAAAATTAAATAATGAAATAGCAATGCTTACTTACGATCTCTAACGGTGTATATTACCTATCCATGCTGCTTGCTGCTATAGGATTTTTCTTCCTTGGTGCATGGTTTTACCAGATAGTTTCATGGTTTCCCAGAGGTGGTAAGTCTGTTACTGGAACAAAGAGTTTAATCGGACAAATAGGCCAGATCGTAAGGGATAACGGCACAAATATGATTGTAAGGGTTGATGGACAAAACTGGAATGCAAAGTACCAGAGTGTGGATAGACCCCCAGTTGGTGCGAAGGTGAAGATAATTTCTGTGAAAGGATTGAGTCTCGTAATAGAACCTCAAAATAAACTCAGAAAGAATTGAATGGTGAGAAATCTTACTAAATATTAATTAGTTACAATTCTATCTCAATATATGATAAGCGACGACCTGTTTTACATATCAATATTACTTGTTGCAATTGTTTTTTTCTTCTTAGGTGCATGGTTCTACAGACTTGTTTTATGGTACCCAAGGGGAGGAAGGGCAGTTACCGGTACTAAAAGCATGATTGGCAAGATTGGACAGGTAGTGAGAGATAACGGAACAAATATGGTCGTGAGGGTTGATGGGCAGAACTGGAATGCAAAATATGTTGGGGAACACAGACCGGAAGTGGGAGACAGAGTTAGCATAAAGGACGTAAATGGACTCAATCTTTTGGTAGAGGAGATAAAAGATGGGAATTGATTGTTCCCAGCTTGGCAGGGCCCTCATAATAAGAAGAGATGGAACTAGGAAACTGCTTTCCCTTGAAGAAACTATACAGCTTTGCAATGAATCCTTAAACTCTGGAAAGGCATTTCATGAAATTCTGAAGAAAACTGAGCCAAATCTTAAGGTTATAAGATTCATTCAGGATGGAAACGATGAAGATAACACTGAATAATGAATCAATTAGGGCAGATATTGAGAGTAATGGATGCTATATTGAAGGTGTTGAGTTCAGGGAAAATGAAATCATAAAAAGAACTCAGGATGGACATAAAACCCATGGGGGATGCGCACCACTGTTTCCGTACGCAAACAGAATAAAGGGTGGCAAATATGAATGGCTTGGAAAATCCTATGAATTTAAAAAAGATCTGGATGGGAACTCAATTCATGGATTTGCCAAGGATCGACAGTGGGACATAATTGATCAAAGCGAAAATTCTGTTCGGATGAAAATGAACCTGATGGATGATTCCTATCCATTTGATGTGGATGTTACAGTCGTTATTGAAATTAGTAATGATGGTTTCAGGGAGAATGCAAGGTTTTTCAACAATCATAATACCACAGTACCATTGAGCCCTGGTTTTCATCCCTATTTTGTAACAGGATCAAACTGGGAAATTTTCCTGAAATCGAGGCCACTAAAATCACTGAAGATTGATCAGTATTTTCCTTCTGGGAATTATTCTGAATTTTACCGTCATTTTTATAAAAAGGAGTCACATGTTTACGATGACTGTTTCATGTATTCTGGGGACATACAGCTAAGGGGAGATTATTTTGTGTATGATGTAAAAAGAACAAATTCTGAATTCTTCATGGTGTATGATGGTAAATTCAGCGATTCCATATCTGTTGCCATAGAACCAATGGCATCAGAAGTTAATTCGTTCCAAACCGGGAATATGCTGAAGATATTAAAACCAGGAGAGGAGTGGGAGTTTGGATACTCTGTTTCAATTTCCTCTCTGTAGGATCATATTATTTTGTCCTGAAATGTTTAACCATTATTCCAAAGGCTTCTCCCAGAATTATTCCAGCTAGAAAGGTAAATGTAATTGTAATTACAGGGTCAACAAAGGTTGGAAAATGTTGTTCGTAGAGATAGGAATACCATTTTACCAGGAAAAGGAATGACCATGCGATGGCTACCCCTGCTGATGACTGGTATATTTCATTTCCCTTTCTTCTTACTATTTGAGAAAGATCACCAATAATAAAACCGATAATAAAACCAAGGAGGTATATTATCATTGAAAATTCGAATTCAAACAGTGTTAGGGTGATTGATGAATATAATGTAAGAAGAAGATAGATCAAAGGGTAAATAACTATCCTTCTTGAATAGGTTTTCCCAACCTTTGCTCTTACTGCTCTTAGCACCATTAGGAATATAGTAAATATAAGGAAAACGTAGAATTGTATTTTGAAACCCCTTATTATATTGATAATGCTTTCTTCACTTAACGCAAACATATTTACATATATCCTCCAGAAAATATCGAATCCTGTAATCTGAAATTGCATTTATACTATTTCATTACAGTTTACGTTGTTGACTGAAATCTGGAAGTGGATCAGGCATTATAATCCCAATTCATTAATAGAACTATGTAATAACCAAAAATGGATATGGGAAAGGTATTTCTTTTTGCTCTTTTAGGGGCAGCCGTCGGAGCAGTTCTTGGGATAGTTGTTTCTCTCCTTGTAACGCAAAATAATTTCAGGGTTATGTTTCTAATGACATTTACAGAAGTTGGAGTTATAGTTGGTCTTCTGGGAGGAGCGAAAATAGAAGACAGGAAATCAATAAACTAGGAAATCAGATCTTTCAAAAGAGGTTTTTTCACTTC
>JAMDCG010000038.1 GCA_023489425.1 Thermoplasmatota archaeon | reverse complement strand
AGATCCATTAAGTGATTCTGATCTATTTCAGGGGATTTTCTGATCTCCTTTATTGCCAAGAGCCTGTTATTCAGAGACTTAGCTGTTCTCATTTTCCAGTATTCAGTATCAACCTCATTCACCGTTCTAACATATTCTGGATTTATGTTAATGTACATTTTTCCTTCATTAGACCTGAAATAGGATGTTCTTCCCATCAGAACTACAAGATCATTCTCGTTCACAGCATCCACCTGTACCTTTGTGTTCTGGTTGAAATCCTTGGAGAAAAATGTAACATAAAAAGCACCTGTGTGATCCGCCACTGTGAATTTCGTCATATCATTATCCTGGGTCTTCTGCGTTATTTTTCCGCAAATTAGTATTCTCCTTCCATAAGAACCGCCTGGTGTGATGAAATATTCTCTTCTGGCATCGTCTTCACCTTCCACAAAGGTCATGGTTGTATCTCTCAATTCCTTTGCAAATATCCATCTTGCTGGTTCTCTCCTTCTCTCCATCAATTTTGCACCCCTTTTATTTCATTCTTCAGGTAAGAAATATCATTATTGGTAACGTAACTCACTTCTGAAGATCGCATGGAAAGTCCCATATTATTTATGCGAAGGTTTCCCTTTATTTTTAGTGCATTATGAACCAGGGCAATTTCAACCTTTTCCTTCACTTCTTTCTTCAATGGTGGTCTCTGAGGATTATCCAGGTATTCCCTTGATATGTTTATTATGTTCTTCAGGGCTTCATATCCTGCATTAACCTGCAGATAATCGGTCCCGTCATCTACTGTGAAATAGGCGAATATATCATAGATCAATTTTGCATCGGGGTGGTCTGCACATCTAACATCATCTACTCTCTGATTACATTCACTACATCTAACAACCAGGCCACTCTTTTCTCCCATGTTTATTACAAATCCCGATATTGTAATTCCTCCCACAGCCCCTTTTAGTGTTGAAATATCCTGAATATTATCATTTTCTTTGAGTTCAACGTTCAAATATTCTACCTTGGCCTTATCAGACATGTTCAATCTATAATAGCCGTTGAATTCATCAAGTCTTACACCCTCGATTCTGGCATATTTTCCCTGTTCTAACTTTCTCCCAAACGATGATATTGGAACAGTGCCGGTCTGATCTTTGAGGATGTACTGGAAAACTTCCTTTTTTTCTCCCTCCTTTTCATACTCTCTCTTATTTTCAGAAGTTAGCAATCCCTCAACAGTTATGAATTTGTCCTTCATATCCAGGTCCTTAATTTCATAATATTTGTAAGTTCTCTTTACTTCCAGTATTTCCGTAAGCAATTTGAATTCAGTTCTGGCATCAAAATAAAGTCTTAGTTTATCCTTATAGCTTTTTGTGTAACACTTTGATATCAGATAAACATCGTTATCCCTCACTGTGCCTGGAATAGACCAGGCTGTAAAGGGAATAACTCCAGTCTCATCTCCAACCAGACCGTAGTGATATGTCAGAGGACCCTTATCGTTCTGTATCTCTCTCTTGGACATTGAAAGGATCTTAGCCTTTATCTCTATGTCCACTACCTCTCCTTTTATTTCAGCTATTTTCAATTTTTTTGAGGATTCCATTCCATAATATAATTCTACAGCAGTTATAGTTTTATCGATCATATGCATATTCTGGTTACATCGCTTACGGTAACTGATAAAGCAGAATTTAGTCCGAATAATACTCTAAAATAAATACAGTTTTTATTGTAAATATTTAAAAATAAATTAAATACCATTGTCATATTACTTACAGGAAGTGATTTACAGTGATAGGAATAATCGGGGGCAGTGGCCTCTACAATCTTATAACAATTGAAGAAAGCAAAATGATTGACACTCCATTTGGAATACCATCAGCAGAAATAGAAATTGGTGATTTCAATGGAAAGAAAGTTGCTTTCCTTCCAAGACATGGAAAGAAACACAATATACCACCACATATGGTAAATTATAGGGCAAACATATGGGCCCTTCACAGTATAGGTTGTGATGAAATACTGGGGATTAATGCAGTAGGTTCACTGAAGGAGGAATTAAAGCCAGGTGATGTGGTAATTCCAGATCAGTACATAGATTTTACAAAAAATAGAAAATTAACATTCTATGATGGCCCTGAAGTTATTCACATATCATCGGCAGATCCATTTTGCCCAAGGATCAACAAAGAACTGAGTTCAGTGTCCAAAAAGCATGGAGACACACATGATCAGGGAACTTACGTCGTAATAGAAGGCCCAAGGTTCTCTACCAGAGCGGAATCAAAAATGTTTAGGCAATTTGGAGATATAATTGGAATGACTTTAGTGCCAGAGATTAACCTTGCGGATGAGCTCGGCATGTGTTATTCTTTAATTGCAAACGTTACTGACTATGATGTGTGGTCTGACAAACCCGTAGAGGCATCAGAAGTCATCAAGATCCTTAAGGAAAATGAGGAAAAAACACAGAAAATTATTGCAGATTTTCTGAAAATACATTCGGAACAAAGAACATGCGAGTGTAAAAATAGACTAGAAAATGCGAGGTTATAAATTTGTTAAAAATGAAGTTTTTAGGAGGAGCAGAAGAAGTAGGCAGGTTGGGAATAATAATCAATATGGATGATAAGGTATTTCAGGTAGATTATGGAGTAATCCCAGAAAAACCTCCATTGTTTCCACTGCCACCAGAAAAGATAGACGGACTTTTTGTGACACATTCACATCTGGATCATATAGGTGCATTGCCTATGTACTACCAGAATGATGGTGTGGATATTTTTGCTACAGAAATGACATCTAACACAGCCAGGCCAATGCTTAACGATTCAATCAAAATAACTGCCATAGAGGGCTACGTAGAACGATTCAATCGGGAAGATGTAGAAAAGATGTATACATTTATGAATCAGACAAAATACAACGAAAAGATCGTTCTAGATGAAGTGAATGTTACACCATACTCAGCAGGCCATATACCAGGATCAACAATGTGGAAATTTGAAAATTCTGATGAAGTAATGGTTACTGGCGATCTTTATACAGGAGATTCAAAACTGTTAACTGGGGCCAAACCAAGAAAGGTGAAGAATCTAGTAATTGAGAGTACGTATGCAGGTAAGAACCACGAAGATAGAGAAGAAGTTAGAAAAAGACTAAGAGAAAGAGTATCTGAAATCGTGGAACATGGAGGAAAAGTTATACTGCCTTCATTTGCAATGGGAAGAATGCAGGAGCTAATAATGTCTCTTTCTGACCTGCCATATAAGATAGCCACCGATGGAATGGGCAATCTTATAACAAGTATTTATCTTAATACGCCTGGTTACCTGAGATCAGACAGGGAATTCAGAAAATCCCTGTCAAGTGTGAAGGCAATACGAGGAAAAAGAATGAGGGAAAACATAGATTCAGCAGATGTAATCATTTCCACATCAGGAATGCTTGATGGTGGACCAGCCCTATCCTATATAGAAAAGTATGTACATGACGACAAAAGTGCCATATTTATGACAGGATATCAGGTAGAAGGAACAAATGGGAGGAACCTGATGGAAAAGGGAACACTGAATCTATCTGGAGTTGAAGTAAAGCCTGATATGGCGGTTGAATTCTTTGATATGTCTGCACATGCAGGTCATGATGAGCTAATATCTTTCATAAAGGGATGCCAGCCAGAGAATGTAATTCTTTGTCACGGAGATCAGAGAGAGGCTATCGTGGATGATCTTGGAAATTACAATGTGGTACTGCCATACAATGGGAAGGAATTTACCTTAAACTAAAATTTTTAATTTTTATCATCCTATAAGGGCTGCTGCGGCGGTGAGCATAAACTGTATGGCAAAAGCCGCAACAAACAGTCCAAAAATCCTTGTTATGGCCTTCATAGATTTATCACCCAATGCTTTTGATATGGGAGTAGCAAAGGAAAATAGAATCAGAACAACAACAAATATAATGATCACTGAAATAATAGTATAACCCATGGAAATGTAACTCTTCCTGGCGAGTATTATGACAAGGGAAATTGCACCAGGACCTGCCAGTAGGGGAGTCGCGAATGGAACAATTCCAAGATCTGGGTTCTTGAAGGTCTTACCCGTTGATTTTGGTCGATCACCTTCTCTTACCATTTCAATTCCCATTATCAGTAATATAATTCCGCCTGCAATCTCTATGGCGTTAATTGAAATCCCCATCAAAGATAGAACATAATAACCGGCTACGGTAAAAAATACAAGTATAAGGCTCCCGTATATGAAAGCATCCTTGGCAGCAGTCCTTTTTTCGATCTCAGAATAATCTGATGTCATGGTCAGGAAAAGAGCCATAGTCCCAAAGGGATCTACAACTATGAAAAGAGGAAAAAAGACATCTACAAAGGTTGCTCCCAGAGACATGTACACAGATTGTATTTAAATATAATACTTTTTCATAAATATTCATTCTTATCAATTTATAACTTTTACTCCATCTCAAATCAAGTGGAATATCTTATAACGAGGATTAGCTTTCCCTAAAATAATGAAAGTCGCAATACTTGGAATTGACGGATACATAGGATGGCCGCTGGCTCTTAGACTTTTAAGTAGGGGACATGAAGTTGTGGGTGTCGACTCACTCTACACAAGGAAGAGAGTGGCAGAGGTAAATTCCGATTCAGTGACACCAATACTATCAATGGAAGATAGGATCAAGGCATTAGAAGAAAACGGACTTGGAAGAATCAAGTTTTATAAGGGAGATGTAAACGATCCAGATTTTCTCTACAGAGTTGTCAAAGAGACAAAACCTGATACGTTCGTACATCTTGCAGAGCAGAGATCTGCACCATATTCCATGATAGGTCTGTCGCAGGCAAGAGAAACATTGATGCAGAACATGGGAGGAACGCTTAATCTTGTTTATGCAATGAAGGATATTGTACCGAAAGCTCATTTGCTTAAGCTTGGTACCATGGGAGAATATGGAACACCAAATATTGATATTCCGGAAGGATTCTTCAATGTCAAATATAATGGGAGAGAAGATTATTTGCCATTTCCTAAATTTGCTGGCTCATGGTATCACTGGAGCAAGGTCCATGATACAAACAACCTCATGTTTGCTAACAGGGTGTGGAAACTTAAGATAACCGATGTGATGCAGGGTGTAGTATACGGAACACAGACATCAGAGATTAATAAGTACAATCTATACACAAGATTTGATATTGATGAAGTTTGGGGAACTGCACTGAACAGGTTCTGCACCCAGGCTGTACTGGGTTATGCTCTCACGGCTTACGGAAAGGGAAATCAGAGAAGAGGATTTCTGTCACTGGAGGATAGCATTAAATGTCTGACCCTTGGAATTGAGAAAGAACCAGAGGAAGGTGAGTACAGGGTGTATAATCAGTTTGATGAGCATTATTCTATAAACGAATTGACAGAACTTGTCGCAAAAAGAGCAAAGGCTCTATTCAACAGGGATGTTGAAATAAAACATTATCCGAATCCCAGGGTGGAAAAGGAAGATCACTACTATAATCCGGAGCACAAAAAACTGAAGGAGCTAGGGTATAAACCTAGTAGGAATCTTCCGGAGGATATTGAATCCATACTGAAGGATGTTTATAAATTCAGGGAAAAGGCGGAAAATCTAAGGAGTGTAATTGAACCAAAGACAGTATGGGAGAAGAGCAAGGGAAACTAATTATCACTTTACTTTAACAACTCTAATCAACGGGTTTTCACACAGTTACAAAACATAACTGGCGAAATGTGCCCTAAACCTCTACGCTATTCATTAAATGCAATCTTTATTAATGATTTCAATATTACTTTTTTAATGACTTCTAGTGGAAATAGTAATGGAATCATGAAATTCGTAGTTATCGCGATTTCACTACTTACAGTTATGGTATTCGCATTTACCTTTTCTGGCACACCTTCAATAAGCAACGGAAAGGCCATCACAGTTACACCGAGTGTGGTACAAAATAGTACTGTGTTTAAGTACCAGTGGATGAATGATACATCTTCTGCAGCACCTCAGCCGGTAAGCAACTCTACAATGGCATGTTTTACTCCTAACAGTGAGGTAGTAATGTTTGGTGGAATGACCGTGGTCAATGAGACTATTGTAAATGGCAAATCAACATCTCATATGCTGGTTAAGAAAACAGTTAACACAACATGGATATATAACTCGCAGCAGTGGACTAAACTGACTACTTCCAGCAGTATCCCTGGCCTTGAAGGTTCAACAATGAATTTCTATCCAAGGGGAGAAGACATCGTGCTGTTTGGCGGAGAAAACATTACTTCTGGTGGGAAAATGGTTCTAACAAACCAAACATGGATATTCACAGGTTTTGCCTGGACACCCCTTAAGGGTCTTGTTGTTGCTCCCTCAGCTAGAGCGTTTGCTTCAACAGCATATTCCAGTAGCATAAGTTCAATCGTCCTATTTGGAGGAAACACAAGTTCAGGGTTGTCAAACAGTACGTGGACTTTCAAGGACAACTCGTGGAAGAGAGTTACCACAACAGGACAGATACCCGCGATGGAAGGAGCAGCAATGGAATCTCTCCCAAATGGTAACATACTTCTTTATGGTGGGTTCAATGGAACTTATTCCGATTCAACATGGTTGCTTAATGTTACAACAATGCACTGGAAAAACCTGAATTTACATAATAACCCTGGAAAACTTGCATTTTCAAATCTGAAATATTTTTCCTTCAACAACTTCCTTCTGCTATATGGTGGTGTAAATTCTAAAGGCGTTGCGACAAACAGTAGCTGGATGTTTTCACCGGTTTCAATGTCATGGAAAAATATGAACATAAATTCCCCATCTCCTGCATATGGACAGAGCATGTCTGTCCTTGAAGCAAATGATACAATTGTGCTTTACGGAGGACTTAGTACGAACAACAATGAATACATAAATTACACATATCAGTTCCAGAATAATACTTACAACTGGGTAGAGTTCCAGGAGTCTGGACTTCCTGGTAACGCAACCTGGGGCATTACTCTTAATTCAAAAACGGTCAAAACCACATCAAACGAAGTTGAATTCCTTCTGATGGCTGGCACATATGGATACACAACTATTGCTCCCAGCGGATATACAGGTCAATCCGGTAACATCACCATGTATGCATCTTTCATAACACAAAGTATATCATTCAGTAAAATCCCAAGCTTCTTTTATTACACCTACGGACTCATAGCAGGTATAGTAATTGTGATTCTCGCATACATAGGCAGCATGGTTTATAGAAAGATATTAAAATAAAATTATAAG
>JAMDCG010000035.1 GCA_023489425.1 Thermoplasmatota archaeon | reverse complement strand
ACAGTATCTGAATGTCTGAATCCTCCTAAGCCCTTAACATATATTCCTGGTTCAACTGAAAATGTCATGCCTGCCCTTATTTTTTCATTCTCTCCTACATCCAGAAATGGTGCCTCATGACCTTCAAGACCAATGCAATGGCCTGAATGGTGTAATCTATACTGAAGCACATCGTTCTCTTTTGCAAATTCTATTACCTTTCTATCAACTGCACTGAACTCCTTGCCTATTTCCAGAGCGTCTATTGCGACCTTTTGCATTTCCACTGCAAGCTTGTGGAACCTCCTTGTCCTTTCATCTGGCTTTCCCACGAATAAATTTCTCTCGATTTCAATATGATAACCATCAATTTCCCCACTGGCTCCAGAACCGAGGATATCACCCTTTCTGATTTTCCTATTTGTAAATAGGGAATGTGGGTAATAGGAATGTTCTCCAACCTGCCCCCTAAATCCTGCACCTATTTCCATTGGGGAATTAATTGAAGGCCTTGTATCCATCCCAAATGCATACATTGCCATTTTATTTGCTTCAGATGAGGCTTTGTATGAGATTTCAAAATCAAATTTTCCTGGTTCTATATATTCTTGTAAAAGATTATGTGCGAGGTTCCCCCACTTTGAGCTTTCCCTCATAATCTCTATTTCCTCATCCGACTTGATCTTTCTCATATTGTAAAGATCCTCTGATATGCTTAAAATGGTGAATCCTTTTACGATTTCATCGACTGGAATTGGCTTAAATCCCCATCCAGAACTGTAGAATGAAGGATTGTCTACACCAATCTTTTTCTCCTTTACGATATTTTTTGTCCATTCTCCAAAGTACTTCAGTGGATGCTTATCTCCAGGATAGTCGGGATATCCATAAGAATCCTTTATATTAGGACACTGACCAAGTACATGTTCCTTTTCCATTACGGGACCAAAAAAGTGTATATCCAGATTCTTATCTATTAGAAATGCTGCTGGTCTTTCAGTGGCAATGTAAAAATAATCTGCAAAATACTTGAATGATGTGGTTCCAGAAATATATATTGCGTCAAGATCCTTCTCGCTCATCAATTTACCGAGCTTTTCAACTCGCCTTTTCAGTTCTCCCTTAGAAATCCTTATCATGAGTTAATAATCCTTTTTAGGATTTATAGATTTCCGCATTTACCATAAGAGATGAATTTATGAATGCTAATATATTTAAAGTAAAAAAAATAATATCGAATAATTATAAAATTATTTAGTGATCAGAGAACAATTTTACGGTTCTTGTTATCTATTCCTGAAGAATCATTTCGGCATGGGCAGTGAATTTAATCTTGCTTCCGACCATTACCTTTCCCGCCTCTATAACCATATTCCACTTGAGCCCGAATTCCTCTCTGACTATTTCACCTGAAACGGTTATTCCTGCTCTTGTTTTACCATATGGATCCTTTATTATTCCTTCAAGGTCCCCATGGAAAGTTATCTCTTTAGTTACATCTCTAATCGTGAGATTTCCCTTGATAATATATTCGCTTTCCCCCTTCTTGCTTATAGACGTGCTCTCAAACCTAATTTCTTTATATTTTTCTACATCGAAGAAGTCTGGTGACTTTAGGTGATTGTCCCTATCATTATCTCTTGTACTTATCGACGAGGGATCAATTGTCACTATTACCTTTGTGCTTTCCGGAGTCTTATCTGACCCAAATGCCGTTATTTCAAAACTTCCAAAGTTCCCCTTGACTGTTGATATCATCATATGTCTTGCTGAGAACTCAATCTCCGAATGTGCCTTATCAGATATCCATTTCATTTGTTTCTGTGTTTCCATATAAGGGTATCAAAAATACATTAAAATACTTATAGTTACTTGCAATACATTAGATATCATGATGAATACAGTAAATAAGAATCAGGAAATTTGCCCTATAGTTGAGACAATAAAGGTAATTGGTGGTAAATGGGAGCTTACAATTATTAGGTATCTATCGGACAGACCTATGAGATTCAATGAATTACTCAGGAATGCTCATGGGATAAGTTCCAGGACATTATCAAGAATCCTCAAGATTCTAATGGAAAAGGGGCTAGTTAAGAGAGAGCTCATTTCGCTTCAGCCTGTTGTGGTTCTATACTCACTGACTGAATCAGGAAGCGAGATAAGGCCTGTAATAGATGCACTCAGGAAATGGGGTGAAAAATACATTACCTCTGGGGAAAACACCATATATTAATTTTTCTTTGAAATATTCACTTACAGAATATAATTTTAAAGCTTTCTTATAATATTTATACGATGAGTAAATGCCTCATATGGTGATTACTTGGAACAACGATGGAGGTTTTGGGCCTCGACTTCAGATATGACAACGGATACAAGGTTTTCAATAACATCAACATCAAGGTGGAAAGAGGGAAATTCGCAGCCATAGTTGGTCCATCAGGGGTAGGCAAATCTACACTTTTGAGGTTATTTGGCGCTTTTTTGAAGCCAGAAAGCGGTACAGTATTGCTGCATGGAAAACCTGTTTTGAGACCTACTCCATTAATTTCCATGGTGCATCAGTCAATAGTTACTTTTCCATGGATGACAGCAGAAGAGAATGTGATGCTATCGCTGAAAACAAAAAATATCCCCAAAGATGAATGCAAAGAACTTGCCTCTAAGGCACTGGAAATGGTTGGTCTTCAGGGATTTGAGAATCTTTATCCCAAGGAGATGAGTGGAGGAATGAGACAGAGAGTCTCTGTCGCAAGATCTCTTGCTGCAGAACCAAAAGTTTTGCTTATGGATGAGCCTTTTGCACATCTCGATGAGTTGACTGCAGAGGGGTTGAGACAGGATATTTATAACATTCTATTCAATCCAGAGAGTCCGCTGGAGTGTGTTATAATGGTCTCTCACAATCTTACTGAAGTTGTTGAGCTTTCAGATACAGTGTTCGTTCTTAACAACAGTCCTGCAACAGTTGTGGGACAGATCGATATTGAGATGCCCAGACCAAGAAATAGCAGAGATCCCGTTTTCGATAATTATCTTGATACTCTATACAGGCTACTTACAAAGAAAAAAGGGGGAACCAGGTGAACGAATATATCTTCATAATACTTGCAGTTCTAGCAACTGGTGGAAGAGTTATAGGATTGATTTTACTTTCAATTCTTTCAGGGTGGCTTCTTGCGTATGCGGCCATCAAAAGCAAAATATTTGAAAATTTATTTATTTCGTTTATCGAGGTATTTGAGAGTGTTCCAGTAATTTCATTTTTTCCAATCGTACTTATAATATTTGTTGACAGGATAGGTGGCCCTCTTGGGGTTGAATTTGCGGCTGATTTTCTTGTATTTACAGCAGTTGTGTGGAATATATGGATGGGACAGTATCAGGCATATAAGACCATTCCCAGTGAAATGGTAGAGGTGACTGAAAATTATAATTTTAGCCTGTGGATGAAGCTCAGGAATGTGTATATACCATTCTCAATACCCAGAATTGTAGCAAATCTATTTCCAAGTATATCTGATGGTTTTTTTTATATAACAGTAAGTGAGGTATTTACCATAGGTATAACATCATACAGCACCTTTGGGGTTGGCAGTCCTATAGACAAATTTGCTGCCGATGGGAATTTCAGGATGTTAATAGTAACATTTATAGCCCTTGGGATTTTCGTAATTCTACTCATAGAATTAGTAAGGAGGATAGGGAATCACGCAGTTGCAAAATATACGATTGATACAGATTCACCTATTATTAAAAGAGGTAAGGCCAGAATAAGGCAGACTTCAAGATTTTCTGCCATTGTTTCCCAGAACACCCTTGGAAAACTTGCCTCTTATACAAGAGTCAGGAAAGGGCCAGAGGATTTGGAAGAGCTTTATTCTAAAGAAAAAAAGAATGGAAAAATTGGCATAATTGCCGGTGTTATAGTTCTTGCTATTTTTGCATATATTATGTATTCAATCATAATTTTTGTAATGTCTGTAAGTGGTTCTGAATGGTCATACCTTTTCTCACAAACACCGTCACTACTTTATGGATTGCTAATTGATTACATAAGAGTACTAATAATAACAGGAGCTTCCATTGCCTTTGCTTTCACACTTGGTTATCTGCTTGCAACAAGAAGGAAGGCGGAAGCAGTGGGTGTACCAGTAATACAAACGTTCAGTTCTTATCCAGTTCCTGCCTACTTTCCCTTCATATTCCTTGGTATATATCCTATATTTTCTTCTGTTTTAGGAAGTCAGGCAGAGGAGGGAATTGTTCTTCTTCTGGGATTCATAGCAACCTTCTATTATGTGTTTTACAGTTTCTGGATGGGTATCAAGGCAATGCCAGCCGAATATAACGAGATAATGAAGAATCTGGACATGGGCTTCTTCAAGAAGATGAGATACGTGATTATACCCTCTACCTTTCCCTATCTTATCTCAGGTATTTCATCTACCATTAACAGCGCCTGGGGTGGCCTGGAAATAGGCGAATACTGGCCAGATATTGCCGGTGGAAAGACTCTTGAGATCCATACAGGGCTTATGAAAACAATTGACGTCGCAACAAGAAGTGGAAATATTGCCCTTGCGGGCTGGGCATCATTTCTGTTTGCGATTATAGTTGCAGTATATTCCATACTGTTTACAAGGAAAATGATGGATCTTGCCAGAAAAAAATATGTTGCAGAGGAGGGCATTTACAGTGTTTAAGCAAGAGCCTGAAAACCATCATCGTCTTTTTTTATTAACCCAGAATAAACTCCCCATTCAATGAGCGTTATTTCAAGATTATGCAAACCAGATGGATTGTTATACTTTTGAATCCCGTTCTTCTCTAATTCTTCCATTATATCATCCAGATCAAACTTTACGAGCCGGAGTGCTGTTACAAATGGCTCCATTGTTATAAGCGATGCTTTCAGAATACTCTTTCTTATCTTTGGTCCAGAAACAAGAAAAGTCTTTCCCTTATCAGTTATCCAAATATCTCCCTGGTCCGTTCCAACGAAACCAAGATTTGCAGCGGTATATACAATTGGCATTAAATCGTCAATATCAACTTCCATCTCTTTTTCAAGTTCAAAAAGATCAGTCCTGTCGTCAAACAAATGGTTCAGCACATGAAGCAATCCCACCAAGTCTGCAATCCTTGCATCAGGGTCTACAGTTTCCAATTTCTATCATCTCTTTAGTATTTTCAGGTTATTAAGTTTTAACTTATGCCCCTTACGTAGAAAAAATTACTGCAGTACGTATAATCAATCAAAAAGAATATTTGATGATTTCCTTATTCAGATTTAATAACCAATTATGTGATTATTTTCTATGACTTGTCTTAAGATGAAAAGATCGAATAAACTATTAAGCTTAAACTATTGAACGGTGATATGACAGAAGCTTCGGATAATAAGGGAGAACTGGAAAGACATCTTACCTTTAAGGATGTCTTTTTTCTCTCATTCGGTGGTATGTCACCACTCTTAAGTATACTGACTTACGGTGCTTTTGCAATTACTCTTGCAGGATATGATGCACCACTTGTAATGATAATTGGTACCTTACTTGTTCTTGTTAATGGACTGTCAGTCACTCAGCTTTCAAAGCGATTTTCAACATCTGGTGGGTATTATACATATGCTTTTCAGGCTCTTTCGGCAAGAATAGGGTTTGATACCGGATGGATGTACATGTTTTATTCTGTTCTATATGGACTGGCTTATCTCGTTGGAGGTCTATTCATTATAACTACCGTTCTTGGAATATCAACATACATTGCATTTTTGATAATCATGGTCCCATCAATTACTTTCCTTATTATTGGAGTTACAATGTCTGCAAGGTATGCAATATTTGCAGTAATTATAGAAATAGGGTTAATGCTTTCCATTGCGTTTTATTCCTTTTTCGTAACCAAGGGAGCTGCCTATACACCAAATCCAGTGGTGTATCCAATATCAGGAGGTGACTTTGTACTTGGTATACTTTTTGCAATGGGGATTCCAACTGGCTATGGTTCCATTGCCCCGGTCTCTGGAGAAGTAAAGAACCCAAAGAAGGTTGTTGGAAGAAGCGTGATCACTGTGATACTTGTAGGTGGATCACTGGCAACATTTATGATTTATGCAATTGCAAATCTGATTCTCCAGAATCACATAACAATACCATTAGCTGATAAATTGCCAGTTATAGGTATTATTCAGCATGACTTTGGAGGCGCTGGCAGATTTTTCTACTATGCTGTTGCCATTGCAACCATTAACGATTCTATACTGGCGATCCTCTCCTTTGGTACTGCTGCCATAAGAACTCTCTTTAGAATGGGTTATGACAGAACATTACCAAGTGTATTTGCACATAAGGTCAAGGAAAAACCAATGTTTGCAACACTCTTTATTAGTGGAATTCTGGTTATTCTCCCATTGATAATCTTAAACTATATTTCGGCCGAAACCGCATTCATTATACTTGGAACAATTTCAGCACTAGGAGGTCTTTTTATTCATGTAAGTGCCAATTTTTCACTGTTAAGAATTGGTCTAAGGAAGGGGAGAAGGCTGATGATTCGTGCTAAGAAAACCTTTTTTACAACTCTTTCAGATTTTAAAGAATTTTTCCTGGCACTTACGGGAGCTGTTATCAGCTCAATTGTACTTATATATTCGGCATATTCAACAGTTCCTGTTTATACAACAGTCTTTCTTGTTTGGATTGTGATAGGATTCATCCTGTCTGAAGTAAAGGGTATAATTGGAAAGACTCCAAATGATGTGGATATAAGTAAGGAAGGAATAATAGTTGCTCAGAATCTAATGAATGTTTCTGTCTCCGATATGATAAACCCGCTTAAGGAGGCAATTGTATCAATAAATGACTCGTTGAAGGATGTACTCAATGGATTGCTATCGAAGAATCTCCCGGGTGCAATAGTTGTGGATAGCCAGAAAAGACCAATAGGCAAACTTGAAGTTGTTAATCTTCTGCTGCTTCCAAAATCAAGTATTGAAAATGGTAAAGTCAGGCAAATCCATCTGGAGAGAAGTGTGAACATAAATGAGCGGGAGAATGTTGCAGATGCAGTGAGAGTTCTCAAGGAAAACAATGTCAATATCTTAACGGTAATTGATCAAAGTGGAATGGCAAAGGGCGTTATTAATGAACGAGACGTGCTTGCAAAATTAAGTGAGATTGATAAACCGGATATAGTTTGATGTCGTAGAATTATTATCCGGTACCATGTTAGTTGAAACCATGAATTGGCCTGTTGGTGGATAAGCCAAAAAACAGAAAACGCTTTAGATTTTATAGATACATTTATTTTTCTCTTTGACATAAAAAGGCATGACTGATGAGAATGGAAAAGATGTTGGAACTCATGGCATTAATATAAACCTGAATGGAAAGATTGCCCTTGTAACAGGTTCTAGTTCTGGATTGGGAATGGAAA
>JAMDCG010000111.1 GCA_023489425.1 Thermoplasmatota archaeon | reverse complement strand
TTACCAGTGAATGGATACTCAGTTCCCTTGTGAATTATTACTCTCTCCTCTTCCTTTGTGAGTTTTCTCATTTCCATAATAATAGATGTATTTTCAATATATAAGGATAAATCAACCAAATTTTTATATATTTGAGATAAAGAGTTTCTGCATGAACAAATCAACAACTTGCTTTGAATAAGTTGATTCATAAATTGAATCGATGTAGGCTCATTGAAAAACTAAAGTGTGATAGATAGCGTTAATCTTTCCTGCAAGATCTTATGCAAAATTTTTTCAATCAACATCAGTCTGTGTATATAGAAATTTAGAGTCATTAGATTTGCTAATACACTTGTTACACCTTAAATGTTTTATAATATTGCATCAACGTAGGTTCCTCTATTTTATCAATATTAAAGGGAATTATAATAGCATAAGTTGTGTAAATTAAGAAAGAATTTGTATTGTTCCTGATACCATGGTATAAGTCTTTTTTAACTTGTATATAAATGATTTAATGTGTATCTAAAAATTTAAGTAATTCATATGACATATGACTTTTATGTCAGGTAATGTTAATGACAGTGGGGAAAGACTTGCTAATATTCAGGCAAGGCTTGACCGTTTGCCCATAAGACCCTATCCAAGGTTCTGGCTTGTAATTCTGGGAATTGGCTATTTTTTTGCCTTCTACGATATACTTGCTTTGAGTTATGCGTTCGTATCTCCTATGGTCTCACAGTTGAAGCTGACTGAGATACTACTGAGTGATTCTGCTTCTGCAACTCTTTTTGGATATATAGTTGGTACTTACGTTGTGTCAACTATAAGTGATTATGTCGGAAGAAGGCTTGGGCTTGTAACCAATGCCTTACTTGTTGCCGTAGGAACATTAATATCAGCTCTGTCATTCAATGCCCCAGAATTAATAGCTGGGAGATTCATAGCTGGAATGGGAATCGGTGCTGAGATATCCATAATAAACACATATATGTCAGAAATAACCCCATCTCATATGAGAGGAAAAATGACTCAATGGGCATATTTTTCAGGGGCCCTTGGGTTCGCTCTCGCTCCATTTATTGCACTGGTTGTCATACCAATAAATGCCGACGGTTGGAGGTACCTTTTTGCTATACCAGCAGTTATTGCGGTGGCAATAGTCTTCCTGAGATTTAGTATGCCGGAGTCTCCTAGATGGCTTGTACTTAAAGGTAAACCAGATGAGGCCGAGAAAATAATCAATGATATGGAGTCTTTTGTTAAGGAGAAGATTAGCACACTTCCTGAAATTCCCGCTTATGAAAGAGAGATTCCTGGTGAACACTTTCCTACGAGAGAAATATTTACAAAAAAGTATGGTCCTAGATTAGCCATAGTGGCATCATTCTGGTTTCTAGACTATTTCCTGGCTTACGGTATACTGGGATTTGCACCACTGATATTTGTCACATCAGGATTTCTGTTCACGACTGCAGTATGGTATATTGGTCTTGGATCCACCGGTTATATAGTAGGTGCAGTCTCCATGACTTTTATCGCTGATAAGTGGGAAAGAAAATATCTGATTATCTCTGCACTCATACCAGCTATTATAGCAGTATTTCTATTTGCACTGGCTCTATATGATCATTCTGCAGTTTTATTAACCATAGGTGCCTTTTTAGGGTCTTTCGCAACAGCCTTCGCAGTGCCAGCTTATACATACACTGCAGAAATATATCCAACCAGGGCAAGGGCAACTGGGTTTTCTCTCTCAGATGGTATTGGTCACCTGGGGGGAGCCATAGTACCTTTTGCATTTACAGCGATGGTTGTTCTCACCACTGCTAGCATAGTAAAAACCGGTGCAAACTTCTTTATCTTACTTGGAATACTTGAAATAATAGCCGCTTTTGTATTGCTAGCCGGTCCAAGAGCGTCAAGAAAACCACTCGAAACGGTGTCCCCATGATTCTAAGAAATGGGGACATTCAAATATTTTATAATGTAGTCGGTAAAGGAACCCCAATAGTTTTTATTGAGGGACTTGGTTATTCAATGTGGATGTGGAAATTCCAGAAGTCCCTTTCCATGAAGTATAAACTCATCTTTTACGATAATAGGGGAGTTGGGAAATCATCTAAGCCTGAAGAAAATTATACCTTGGATGATTTTCAGAGCGATCTATTTTCTCTTGTACAGTCATTAAAATTAGAAAAATTTTTTCTGATAGGTGTATCAATGGGTGGGATGATAGCCGAACAGTTTGCCCTGGAACATCAAGAAATGATAGAAGGACTAGTACTCTCTTCAACTAATTTTGGAATACGATCAAAGTTGCCTTCAATGGATGTGCTTAAGATTCTTTCAGAACCTCCCAATGGAAAGGAAATGTTTGAAAGAATGAGACCTGCTTTTTCAGAAAAAACCGTATTGAATAATAGAAAATTGATTGATCTTATTATAGAGGAAAGGAGCCTTGATTCTCCCATTGTGAAGCAGGTACAGCAGTCAATGGCGTTCATAAAATTCGACGTTTTAGATAAACTTCAGAATATATCATGTCCAACTCTGGTAATTTCTGGACTGGATGATAAGATAGTTCCTATTGAAAACTCTGAAATAATTCATGAAAAACTCCCCAACAGTAAGTTTATAAAATTCAGAGATTCAGGACATTTGGTCAACATGGAAAGACACAATGATTACAATGCGGAAATAGATAAATTCTGCACAAGTGTAATGAGTAAGAGTTTTAGTAAGGTCATAACTCCATTGGTGATTTAAACGCTGGATAAGGTTTTAAGAAATTGGTATAATACTGGTAATACTGGATTTGTAAAATATGAAGAGAAGGTACTCAGGTATAGAGAAATAGATGAACAGAGTGATCATATTTTTTTAGTTCTAAGTGAAATGGGCATAAAAGAAGGTGATGTGATTTTATCCATAATAAAGAACCCTCTTGATAACGTCATCCTATTTTTCGCAGTTGTTAAATGTGGTGCAATTTTATTCCCTATAAATCCAGTAATAGAGAAATCCCTTTACGATCATGTAATCAGCAATGCAAAGCCAAAACTAATTATAAGTGATTTTAACAATGAAGGAATTTCTATTGAAACTTTGAAAAACAGGAGTATTAAAGGCAACCGTCTAAACCCTAACCAGAATTATAACCCTGAGAGAACAGTATTGACCCTTCTAACAGGAGGATCGACAGGAACTCCTAAGGGTGCTGAAATTTCCGAGAATGCAATTATGTGGAATGCATTTAACACAGTTCTCACATGGGGCATACACCAAAGTGATAGAACACTTGTTTGTATGCCTT
Organism: Thermoplasmatota archaeon; assembly: GCA_023489425.1. The sequence continues at coordinate 4,160 of JAMDCG010000111.1, read as the reverse complement.
TATATCATACAGGGGGTTGGAATATCCTGTTGATACCAACTCTAATTGCCGGAGGAAGTGTAATATTTTCAGAAAATAATTTTGATCCTGACGAAATTATAAATCTCATAGAAAAGGAAAGAATAACTATATTTATGGGTGTACCAACCATGTATGAGAAAATAGTGGCAAGTAGCGAATTTTATAAGAAAGACCTTTCCAAGGTTAGAATGATATCTGGAGGTGGAAAACTCAGAAAAGAGACCTATGAAAAGCTTTTGGAAAGAAATATTAAAGTGTTTCAGGGTTATGGATTAACTGAGGCTGGTCCTAATAATTTTTACATTTCTCCAGAGAACCAGAAAAAATTCCCGGACTCTGTTGGAACTCCATGTATATTTGTAGAAGTAAAACTTGCGGAAGATGGTGAGCTATTAATCAGAGGTAAACACCTCTTCTCCAGATACATGTTCGGAAGCGACATTGATCCCTTTGAAATAGATGGTTATTTTAAAACAGGAGATATTTTCAGAACCAATGAGCTTGGATACTATTTCTTTGTGCAAAGGAAGAAGAATGTGATTAAAACTGGAGGAGAAAATGTCTATGCAACCGAGATAGAAGATATCATTCTAACATTACCCTATGTGGTTGAATGCTCTGTTATTGGAATGCCAGACAACTATTGGGGTGAAGCGGTAGTTGCCTTTGTGAAGACTAATGAGGTAAAATCAGAAGAACAGCTAAGAAAAGATCTAAAGATGAAAATATCAGGTTACAAAGTTCCTAAGAGGGTAATCTTTGTTAATAATTTACCAAGAAATGCTGTAGGTAAGGTGTCAAGAGAGGAACTGGTGAGATTATATGAAAAAAGTGTACATTAAGAAATTTGCAATTTATGCTTCCGAAAATGTGATGACGGCTAAGTCGATCAGCGAAGAAACTGGCATACCTGAAGATGTTGTAAGGGAGAAACTGGGAATAGTTTCAAAGCCTGTTGAGGAAAAGCTTTCACTTTCAGATCTCAGCATGAAATCAATTGAGAAAATAGTTGGGCCGGCCGACAGTTCTCTTAAAAGATTAAAATATATTGTCTCAGCAGGATCAGATTTTAAGGATAAATACATATGGACACTTGCACCATCACTGGCATCTAAACTTGGAGTAAAAGAAGCTCTATCTTTTGATATATCCTCTCAATGTGTCGGAAGTTTAGTTGCACTCGACATGATGAAATCGAGGATCTCATCTGAAAGCAACTTTGATGCGCTAATTAGCATCGCTACAAAGCAAAGTCATATTGTGAACTATAAGGACAGAACAGGTTCATTCATGTATGATTTTTCAGACGGTTCTGGAGCAGTACTCATTTCTGAGGAAAAAGGTGAATATGAAATATTACAGAGTGCATTCCTTACAGACGGATCGTTCTCTGATGTAGTATACGCACCCTTTGGTGGTTCATTCATTTTAGATAAGGATATCTGGTCCTATAAACTTACTGTAAGTGAGGAAAAGGCCTGGAAAGAAAGGATGGCTGATGCAACACTGAGGAATTTTATAAGGGTGATTACAGAGGCAACAGTAAAATCAGGTTATGACATTAAGGATATTGATTACCTGGCATTCCTTCACACAAAGAGATCATTTCACCGTGAAATTATGGATGCCCTTGGAATAGATAGGAGTAAAAGTATATACCTTGAAGATTATGGACATATGCAGGGGGTAGATCCATTTATTTCACTCAAATTGGCAGAAGAAAAGAATCTTTTAAGGCCTGGAAATCTTATATGCCTGGTTTCGGCCGGGACAGGATGGACATGGGGTGCAACTGTAATATTAAAGGTTTAATAAACGGCTTATCATTGTAAATGACATGAATCTCTATCCAAAGACCAAAAAAGGTCAGGAAAAATTCAACAAGATTATTAAAAGTTCAATAGAAACAATTGCTAAACTTGGATATTCAAATGCAAGTGTTGGAGAAATAACAAGAAATGCTGGTGTGTCATATGGGCTTTTTTACCTTTATTTCAAGGATAAGGACGATCTTCTGGAAGAACTGGTTAAGAAGTATAACCATGAAATGAGGAAATACATTCATGACAGTATAAACGGAATTGAGGGTAGAATAAATATAGAAAAGAGAGGTTTTCGTGCCTTTATTGAATGGGTTAAGAAAAACACACATCTGTTCCAGATTCTCCTGGAGGCAGAGATACACAGACCTGAAACTTACAAATGGCATTACAGGATGCTTGGAGATCATTATGCGAAGTATCTCAAGGATGCTATGAAAAAAGGTGAAATTAAGGATAGAGATCCAAATATACTTGCATATACATTAATGGGCACAGCTGACTTTCTTGCCAGAAGGTTTATTCTCTGGGATAATGATAGCAAATCAGATTTTCCATTCAACGAGATTGACAGTCTAATAGAAAGCATAATGAAAAATTAGAAAAGAGTTCACCGGAACAAAAATTTATTTTTGTAATAAATTCCAGTTTAGAAAAAGAATCCTCCATTTATGTTTATAACCTCTCCATTTATATATGAAGCTTTTTCAGAGCATAAAAAAGAAATCAGTTCAGCAACTTCCTCAGGTTTTCCAAGTCTACCGGATGGAATCTTATTCTCATAATCTTTGAGGATTTCTGCTGGAATGGTTGAAATCATTTCCGTATTTATTATGCCTGGACTTATAGCATTTGAAGTTATGCCATATTTCCCAAGTTCTCTGGCCAGTGTTAGTGTCAATCCTACAAGTCCAGCTTTTGATGCAGCATAATTTGCCTGTCCCCTGTTACCGTATCGACTTATGGACGAAATATTAATAATTCTTCCAAAATGGTTCCCGATCATACCTTCAACAACCTGTTTTGTACAGTTGAATGCACCGTACAGGTTCACCCTCATCACCTGATCCCACTGCTCATAAGTCATTTTTCTTATTGTTGCATCCCTTGTAATTCCCGCATTATTTATCAGAACGCTCACTGATTCAGTTGCTGTTTCTCTCCTGATGTTATTAAATAATTCCACTGTTGATGTAAAATCAGTAACATCAGCCATCATTCCTAATATATTACCATTTGTTTCATTCTTAAGGTCTCTGGCGGTATCAGCTACCTCATCTTTCAAATCCGCTAGAACTACAAAAAATCCGTCTCTCAAAAGAGATCTGGCAATACTTTTTCCTATTCCTCCATTACCACCTGTAATTACTGCAACTTGTTTATTACCTGACATGTATGTCATATATCTTAAAACGTTCTTAAAGTTTTCTTTGGACTTAACTTTTTAACTTAATCCCGAATCGGGAAGGTTATGAATAACGTTGAGCATTGAATTTAACATCAGTTGAAAGTCTGGTAATTTCTAACTCTAATTTCATTAAAAGACACTTTCACGATAATCATGAATTTAGAATAGTCTATTTTAGCAAAGGAGTAATCTGAAAATGGTGATTAATAATTATAAGTGAGATTTCAGGTATTGATGAAGTTCTCTTTTTTGTTGATAATCTGGCAGAAGCAAAGGAATGGATCAAAGGTTTATTAGAGAAAGAGCCAGATTTTCAAAGTGAAAATTATTATTCTTTTAACCTGGGATTTTGTAAAATAGGACTACATCCATCTGATAGTAAATCAAGTTCTGGTGTAGCAGGGCAGGTTTCTTACTGGAAAGTGAGCAATATGCAGAGTGCTATTTCACACTTTATTGACCATGGATGCAGGTTGTTCAGGGGGCCAATTATTGGGGTAGATGGAGTAAAAATATGCCAGCTGATTGATCCATTTGGAAACGCATGGGGTCTCATTGAAAGTGTGTGAAAAAATATTTCACTGGATAAAAATCAATAGTTTAAGAAATACACAGTTGGATTTTTAATTAATAATTACTCTATGGGATATGATTCCAAAATGTTACATTATTCATTAACAGTCTAAATCATTATTAAAGGTCAAAATTTCCAGATATTAGTGTTTGTAAACAGTTTCTTAATAATAAGAATTTATAATTTAATTGAAATTTGTTTTCCTTTCCATTTTAAAATCAGGTTGATATACAAATAATAGTAATATGAATGAAAACAACATAGCAAGAATGAAACCCGTTGCCATAAGGTATGAGTTGATATTATTCTGACCATCAAAAAGGAAAAACAAACCATC
>JAMDCG010000102.1 GCA_023489425.1 Thermoplasmatota archaeon | reverse complement strand
CGGGTTGGTCAATAAACGAGAGGTTGTCTCTGGAAGAAAAACGATAATGATCTCTTTGACTAAAAAAGGAAGAGAAGTTGCAGAGCAACTCAAAAGAGCTGAGGCAATTTCACAAGGCAGGAAGCTCTCATCCACAGAAAGGTACGCTGTAATTCTATATCTATACCGAAACGGATCAAAGAATCTGAAGGAAATCAATGAAGATCTTCCAGGATCAACTGAAATTTTAAGGGAGCTTGAAAAACTGAATGTTGTAAAGCAGGAAATCAAAAGTTCAAAATATCCTCAGGAAACAACGTTGAGTTTGACTGAGAAGGGAATGGAGATTGGATTAAGATTTGAGGAATTGGAGAGGATGATGGAAGAATGAACGAAAGTGTGGATAATTCAAAGAGCAATGATTTCCAGAATAGGTTAGGGGTGTATATGTAATGTTGGTAGTTAACTCATACGTCCTTGTAGGAGAAGATTCTTTCAATCCAACATTGAAAATAGTAATAGAAGTAGAAATTAAAGTTGGGTCGGAAGTTTTAATCAATGCGTTCGGAGACTTGAATTATCATGGAAAAAAAATTGGAAGATTGGAACCTTCAACTCAAAACGTTTTTGGTTTCCCCCTCTTCGCAATAAAATCCGAACTAAAGGATCAATCAGTTAAATATAATGTGGGTTTTGAATGCAAATTAGATAAGAATGTCTTAAAATACATAAGCGATGGAAGAAAAGCGGAAAAGAATGGAGACGTAGTATTTATAGCCGAAATAAGGCTAATTTATCTTGAAAATCGAGCCTACATAATAGAATCCAGAGTTCAAACAAATTTAGCAACGAACAACACCGCAAACATGTTATCAACTCTAAATGGTACTTCATACTTGGAAATGAGAACATACAACCCACAAATTCCAATGACAATTAAATCATCGGATTGGATAAATGATTTTGCACCAAAACTAGGATTGGGGGAATATGAAATAATAGAAATCCCTAGATTAAATGCTGTAAATATAAAGGAAAAATTCAGCAATTCACTTTCCGCCCTTGAGGTATCCAGGAAATACCTGTACTCTTTAAACAACGGCTCTGCAATGTCATCACTCCGGAATTCTTTAAGGGAATTCAACGAGGCATTGAAAAATCTTGGATATAGAGACGAGAATGGAAAAAATGTGGATTACGGTAAAATATTCGATAGAAACAAAAACAATGAAATTTTAGTTGAAACATTGCAGAAAAATCTATATAGTTCAAGCTCCAGAGGAGAAGAACCCGCAGCAGCACATATGGGTAATTCGGTTGAAGGATATGAAATCGAATCAATGATATTCATGACCTATTCATTGTACAAGATGGTTTTCGAAAAGCTTCGAGAGAAAGAGGAATCAGAGGGTGATTGATAATTATGAGACGACAAGCATAAGTTTGTCTGAAAAGGGAATGGAGATAGGAGAGATTCTAAGTAAGGTAGAGGGAATGATGGAGGAATGATAAAAAATGAAAATTTATGAATCGAGTTTCACAGAGAAAAAGCTAGAAGAAATGTATAACTTGATAAAAGAGACTGATGGATCAAAAGTACAGCTTTATGCGATTTCAGTAGAGAAAAATAAAGAAAAAGAGAAGATTTGGACCGTTAATACACTTTCAATAACAAAATCTCTCGGGGATGAAATGATTGAATCTGCAAAGGGGTATCTTATCCAAAAAAGCCAACTCAGGATAAAGGATTTCGATTTGAAGAGCGATTTGTCGCCTGAATATTTGATTGGAAAGTTAGCTGACGATCAAGTTCCTGTCTTAAATAAAATAATTAGTGAAATGAAGAGAAGTGATAATTCTCCAATTTCATATGGAGAGTTGTCAAAATCAACTCATCTTATCGGTTTTGCGATAGAAATAGGTGAAAAAATAACTATTTTCAATAAAGTAACAAAAGCCAGATTGTTAAATCCTAAAAAATACTTATATCTTGTAGAATCCCGTACAGGGGAGCTCACACATCTCAAAGAAAACAATTTATTATCTATACCGAATAGCATTGACGCAATTCTATATGAGGATCCTCTGTACATCTTGAACGTCAATCATTTTCTTTCTCTGTTTGATTATGGGGAGGCTTTTACAAAATTTATAGATAATGCAAAAACCAGTTTGGCCAACATAGTGGATGATGTTCAGTATGTGATTGATGAGACCTCCCCACATATAATGGAGTTCAAGCGCCTGGCTTCTGCTTGTGCTGGTTATGTAGATAGAATAGTAAGAGAAAATACTAACCTTGAGCCTATTGCAAAATCATATAACCTTGAAATATCATTTTCCAATGGAAAGATCTCAGTAAAGAATTCAAAGCTTAAGGATATCCTCTCATTATTAAACGGACAGGCTGTGAGAGACGAACTATTCAAAGAAAAATACCTTGCTCGTGAAAAGGAGAAGGTTTGAACTCACTTCAATCACTTTATTTAATTAGAATAGGTACGATATCCAAAAAGGAAGAAATCATCGATTATTAAGTATGCTTTAAATTGTATATTTGATTGTACTTTTTCTCTTGAAATAATTAAAATCTGTCCACCACCGCTTGTTTTTACTTTAAAGAGGAAAGGGAATTTAATTCGAACAGCTATAATTTGATAGATTAAGCTCTCTCTCAGAAAAATAGTAAAGAATAGGATACTGATGATAGGTATTAGAAGTAACACAATTAGTTCAGTAAGATAAGAAGAAGAAACTGCTGTAACATCTAAAGTCATTACTGGTAAAACCGTAATCACAATTGTCAGGATCAATGGCCACATCTCTGAAGCTCCTTCTCTTTCTGTCAATTCAACTTTGAATAATTTTGGATTGAATTCTTTCTTATCGTTTATGAATTTTATAAAATACACATTAATCACTATAGATAGTGCGGTTAAAATGGTAAAAACTGCTATTAGCGAATTTTCTTTTGTTAAAAATGATACGATCATTGAGGCAATAAAAATCGGTAAAGATACTCCAACTGAGAGGATTAAATTTAATTTAAATCCCACTTTATCACACCATGTATATAGATGTAAACTTAGACTTTATCTTTTTCATTTTAATACTTATTTATATATCTTCTCATTTTCAACCTATAATAACTGCATTTCTTCCAGCAGCTCTTTTGCATTCTCATTAGCTATCCTGGATATCACATAATTGAATTTCTCCTCTAACATTGCTATAAGTTCCTCCTTTGTTTGTGCCTCTACTGAGAACTTCTTGAATATGTCATAATTCACATCAAGCTGATCCTTCCTTCTTGAGTTGTATTCCTTGTTGAACGGATTTATCTTCATACATACTGAGTAATTTAATGTGTTCTAAAATTTTATTGTTCAGGGTAACGAATACATCATTTATAATATATATTAACACTCAACGTTTTTAACATCTATCTACATATTAATCTTATAAATCTCTTGGGCTCAGATAATGGAACGTTCAGTTTCAATAACGATAGATGCTCTTGTTAATTGACATATTGAGGCCTTCAAACATCCATATTCTTGGATGTCTTGGTTCCTAATATTTAAGCTACGGAAGATTAATATAAAAGCCACATCATATGTCAAGATGGTAGAAGAAAAGGCAGTATCGTGCATCTTTCCGCATTCAGATATGGAATTTGGCGTAACAACAGATAGAAAATGGACTGAGAAAGAGAAAAAGAGTTTCAATAGAGGGGCGCTCAGGGGATTTTTATCGGATATACTTCCTGAAAGGGAATATGCTTATCATTATGCAATACACTATAAGATGACAGACAAAAACGAAGACAAGATTAAGGCAACATGGGAAGATCATAATAAAATGCTTTTTCCGATACCAAATCATTTAATGGCAAAGGGAACCAGAGTGTATTTCTTTTATAAGAATGAGATTGTTGGAGATGCTATCATAGAAAAAGTGATCTATAATGATCATGAATCTGAACTTTCAGATGAATGGGATCCAGAGATTTACCCAATTATAGTAAAATTCAAAAAAGGTAGTGTAAGGGTATTTCCGAATAATTCCATATCTGAAAAGGTTATGAAAAGGGTACTGACAGATAAAACTAACAAAACGCTTCCTATAGGTTATCCTGTTCTGACTGACGTGGAAGATCAAAAACTACAAAAAGAGATAGCAAACGTTGTGAAATCTTACTCAATGGCATTCATGTAATTTCATCAACAGGATGATAGTCAGCATTTATTATACCATCTAAAGCACATTTTCTCAATTTATTTTATAAGAGCCTATATGTTCTTATTTCTAATGGATTTAAGTTCTCCATCATCTCTTTTGTTAGATTAAGTCTCATTAATCAGACTTTAGAAGAAGCCTTAGCTATTTCTAAAAATTTTTATTACAAATAGGTGTGCAATACGCTAAATTATTGTAATGACTTATGGAAAAGAATGATAGAAACTGTTATTATATCACTGACTATGGCTTTCTGTGGAAAAATTATGACAGAAGAAAGAGCAGCGGTGTTAATTGACAACTCCTACCTAAGGAAAGAAGTTTTAGACGTTTATAAAGGAAAGCAGGGACGATTCAGATTGGATTATGTAAAATTTTCCAATTCACTATGTAGAGACATAGATGCATCACTGATCTGCTCCACCAGAAATTGGAACACTTCTCTTCAATTTTCATCTAGTTTCACCTCAACTTCTTTCTTCTCGAATCTTTCCCTGAATGCTGAATCATTCAGGAACTTCCTCCTGAACTCCCTTGGAGGAAGATAATCAATGGATGAATGCGGCCTGCATTCATTGTAATCTGTGAATGCCTTTTCTATCTCTATGGAAGCATCATTAAAGTTCCTAAACTCGTTTGGCCATATGTAATCTGTCTTGATTGAATTGTGGAACGACTCAATGTCTCCATTGTCCTCAGGAGTGTGTTTCTGTATATATTCCAGCTTTATCCCCAGTAATTTCATGGCACTCCTGAACTCCTTCGAGATATACTGGGGACCATTGTCTGTTCTGAGCACCAGGCCTTCTGGTACTGATCCATTGAATGCTAGGAGAACAGCATTCTCCACAGATCGTATGGCATCCCTTGCCATACATGACCTGGAATAACGGTATCCCTGCCATTCCTTGGTGAAACAGTCCTTGATGCACATCAGATAGGTCATTCCCGATTCAGTGGGAATGTAAGTGATGTCAGTTTGCCAGAGCTGATCCGGACCATGAGGACGGAAGAGATTCCTGGCCTTTGTTCTACCCCTGTGCTTAAATGCAGGGAGGTTCAGGTTGTTATCCTTAAGAACCTTCCTGACGGTCTTCTGGTTCACTTCTGTACCAGAATTACGAAGAACTGCCCACACTCTCCTGTATCTGTATGTTGTCCTTTCTGATGCAATATACCTGACCTTCTCTTTGATGGCTGGATCAAGCCTCTGAATGTATCTCTTCACAGGCTTGTAATAATATCCGGACAGTGAGATTCCGGATATTCTTGATATCTCCCTGAGAGGTATCTGATCCTTCAGATCATCAATAACCATCATTTTATTCTCTTGATCGTTTTTTAAAAGTGTCTATGACCAGTGACTGATCTCCTATGATCTTCTTCAGATTCTCTATCTCATCGTCCCTTGAATCAGAATTCCTTCTCTGAGCCAGTGCTGTCTTACCTCCAAGTATGAACTGTTCCCTCCACTTGCTTAACTGAACAGGATATATGCCATGCCTGCATCATATTTCAGCCTGTGTCACATTGTCCGTAAAGGATTCCATTACCATCTGGAACTTCTCTTCAGCCGAATATTTGGACTTCATGAAAAAACCTCTATGATTTGATAAACCGCTTTTTGCATGCTCTCCATGTATCTGTTCTTCTCTATAATATTATTATCATAGTGTTCCAGTTCTATGATGGTGCAGGTCAATGCAATAACATTCACAGAATCAGGATTACCACCAGATTCATCATGGATATTAACATTCAATAATGTAGAATACACATTAACAAACACATCATACACATTCCATGTAATCAATGGATCGTACTCATATCATGCAACATCAACAGATTACATGAACATATCTGGATCTGTATTAGTATAAGGTTCAAACAAACAGGTTAATCTATTATTCAGCTTGCAAATGTACGCATTAACATTTAATGAATCAGGATTACCCCAAGGATCAACATGGTATGTAAATCTATCAAATGGTATGAAGTCTGGAGCAGTATCAGGATCATACTACTCCTTTACGATAACCAATGGATCATACTCATATTCCATATCAACAACAGACAAGATCTACGAACCAAATCCATCTTCAGGTTTATTAAAAGTGAATGGTGCATCTGTATCAGAACCAATAACATTTTCAAAGGTATTATATACAGTAACATTCAAAGAATCAGGATTACCATCCGGAATATCATGGTATGTAAAAGGTGCTGGATCAGGCAATGCTCCAGCAGGTTCTCCCATAACATTCTTATTGACCAATGGAACATACAGATTCATAATCGCAAACACAACTGCATATTATACAACAACAGAACAGTTCTCAATAACCATGAATGGAAGGAACATCACAGAGACAGTCACATATCTCCACTATTCATACATAACAGGAAAGATATCACCATCAGACGGAAAAGTTACAGTAAATGGTCATAAGGTAACGCTGTCTCCCACAGGATCATTGAACCTGTCAGTGGCAGCAGGTTCCTACAACGTGATCATCTCTGCAAAGGGATACAGAACATATTATGACAATATCACGGTTACCAATGGAAAAAGCGTAAACATAACATATGATCTTAAGAAGATCTCAAAACCAGGACTATCACCCATAGAATCAATAGCAATAGCGTCTGGAATCATAGGATCTGCTGCAGTGATTGGCGTAGTTGTATATGTATTCAAATTCAGGAAGTAAAAAAGGTCCATCATTCATTCCTGAATAACAAATACCAGTCACTGAAAGGCAACACACACTGCATACTTATGAACAATCATCCAGTGATGTTGGATCTCATTGATCATTATTTATATCAATTTCACAGACTCATTTAAATCAATTATCTCGTAAATATCATCAGAGGATTTCTAATAACCTCACAGAAAACACCGCAATATATATTCATGAAACACGCATGTTACTGTATGAGCGTTTACAATTATCAAAAGAGTATTCTTATTTCCATAGGTAACAGTTAAGTGAAACATGTGAATCTTGTTAGAAGAAATAAGGATAATGAGAGATAATTATAGAAGTGCGTGACTTAAAGTAAGTTAATTTTCAAAGGAAATCATTAAATTGTCCCATACACCTAAAAAAATAGGGTAAAGAATAGAAATCCTCCTATGTTAATTATTATGTTTTAAATATTAATCTTTTTAATCATTTGCAGTTTTTACATCTGAAAAAACCCGCTTATAGAGCTCTTATATTACATAATTTAGTATGCAGTCAAATAA
>JAMDCG010000021.1:5569-7594 GCA_023489425.1 Thermoplasmatota archaeon | reverse complement strand
CTTCTCAACTGCATCTGGTAAAGATGACTTTTGGAATCAATAATCTCGAGGTCATCTACCGGCAGGTCACAGAATACTATGGTGTTAATATCCCCCTTCGCTGCTCCGCTGCTCTTAACCTCAGCAATTATCCTTGGGCTATCAGGAATTTCCCTTGTGTGTATGTCTTCCCTGTTGATTGGTGTTACATATGTTACGATGGAGAGTGGATAATCTTTGTTTATATTATTCATCATCTCCATTATGCCAGGACTTGGACCAAGCCATGTGATTCTTGCATTCTTTGAGTTTGGAGCATAGTTTGATAGCAGTTCCGAAACTTTTTCTATTTGGCTGCTGTGGAATCTGGCATAAACGTTGAGAAAGCCATCCTTCATGTCTGAACCGTTGATTATCAGGGATGGGATTTCTACAAGCTTATCTATTAAAATAAGTTCCTTATCATCACTTATAGTGGAGTCCACAACAAATGACATTTCTCTTTCCGATGCGTTGAATTTATTGAGCAGCAGATTTAGTTTCTGCATTTTACTGTTCTTTGGAAAGTAGGTGCTTATCCATGTTTGGCCATCCTTGTCATATATAAATACCGGGAGTTTCATTTCCAGATCTGCAGTTGCCTTGAAAAACTCTGTATCCTGTCTAACCTTGAGCTCAAGATACATATCAAGAGTCCTATCTATCTCCCTTATGTACATATCACGTTATGCATTACATGGTTTTAATTCTTTTTGAGCAATTCTATAAAGATCACTTCATTATAATGAAACAGTTTTCCTTTTAACATAAACATTTCTTTAGATTAGAATAATCACATTGCAGATTTTCATTATATTATAAAAGGAAATATTATTTGATTGTACTATTTATGTTTCTAATTATATTTAGAAGATTAGTAGAATTTGAGTCAAAAATGATCAAAACTCTTATAAAATGAATGTAGGCCTTCATCAAATTTTAAAATAATAAGTAGAAAAAGAAAGACTTTAATGACAATATTTACCATTGCCAGCATCTGCAGTTTTAAAAGACATATTATACTAGTAATGAATGCAATTTGTATATGGGAAAGGGCACACAGTTTAAGGAACTTGACCTTCTTGACTGGAAACTTCATATTTCGTTCTCTCCCGAATCAGCCATAACGAGGGCTTCCAGAAAGCTCAAGATAAACTCTGAAGTTGGGTTGTATTTTGATGGACAAAACACAGAAATAAACCTATTTTTTCAAAACAGAAGGGAAATGGAAAGAGATTTAAATATATTCTTGCGTGAATCTGACGGCTTTCTAGAAAATGAAATATGGAGAGTAAGAAGAAGTATTGTGAAGAGATTTGAATATGTTGAACTAATAAAATCACTTCTGGAAATTCCATCATTTGTTTTGATTTCAATATGGATCAGGGATGGGATTTTTCATACACAGTTTATCTTCAACAGTTCACAGTCAAATAAGGCCTCTGATATAATACTCGGAAAACTTAGTACCATTGAGGAGGGAAAGCTGGAATATGTGGGTCCTAATAATGGCTTTGCTGGAATTTTGGACGAGATAGACCAGCGCTGTGAACTTTCAATTGCACAGTTTGAACTCCTTCCACCCAAAAAAGAGATGGAAATGCCAGAAAATCCAATGGGTGATCACTGGTATAGAATTCTAAAGAAGCCATATGGTACTGACCCCATAAGAGGGGTGTATATTATGTCAGAAAAACCATCTAAGGCAGAGGTTATGACTGAAGTTATAAAAGACAGTGTTTACGAAGCAACAACCGACAATGCGTTCCTGTCGTATTTCGTTTCTGAGATGCATGTGAAGAGAATTCCAACCATAGCAGCATTCCAAAAACTCGACAAACCCGTGTTCAATTTATGGATCGTTTTTCCCTCACTGTTCAGAAATGAAATACTTAAAATAGCATCCGATGCCAGGGAAGACCTTCCAAACTGGCATCCTTCACTCAAATCTCTGGCCTCTTTTAAGGAGATTTTTAATTAATTTAGTCATCATTTTTGAGTGATTGG
>JAMDCG010000021.1:2571-5410 GCA_023489425.1 Thermoplasmatota archaeon | reverse complement strand
TATAAAATAGTAACTATTTAATACTATTAAGGAAATAGGATAACATGCACTTCGCTGACATTGACAAAATTTTGGATCGAAGAATGGTCCTGACAATGAAACAGGATAATGAGATTTTTCTGGCATCTAGGGAAATCGAGGCAAGAATCCCCATAAATATTCTTGAGGAAGGGGATAAAAAATATATGCTTATAAATTTTCCAAGTTCTTTCGGTGAGGTACAGAAGAACAGAATTTTCTTGAAGAAATATGATGCAAAAAATATTGGATCACATTATGTCATAAGGGAGAGAATCAACCACGTGGAAAAGTGGAAATATATTCAGGAGATTATGAATTCACCATCGGTTGTTGTTAACAGGATAAATCTGAAGGGTGGTCTCATAGCTTTCTATTTCAGGTATCACCATTCTGTAAAGAATAAAATTTCTAACATTCTCTCAAATTATACAGATGGAGATGATGGGCAGATAGAAACAATGGATCCATCACCTGGAATATTGAAAATTCTTGACAGACTTGATCAGTTTTATTCTCTCGGAATGGTTCAGGTTTCCATTCCTCTCACGGAAGAGGAAAGAACTTTAGTAGGATTTGTAAGAGACGATTTCATAGGAGAAAGTACTAATAATTTAATTTCTGGGAATGGCATTAATGCCATTGTCTATACGGGTGAAACTGTTGAGAATCCACAGTTAAATGAAATCTATGGAGAATCTGGGCTATATGGAATGAACTTAATAGATAGTACTCTTCAGGGATGGAGAGAAAAATTGAACAGGATACCGGTAATAAGGTTCAGACAATTCTTACGAATTCGAAATAATGATCTACACATACTTACACTTCTTCCATATTCACAAACAGACCTTGCCTACAGGGCATTCTTTGAGGAGATAGGTGAAAGTAACAGGCATAATGCAACCCTGGATTTCGTGTCTAAATATGATAGAAATATAATAATGAATTTCTGATATTTTTTAAATTCCATAGAATTAATGAAATATTCTTTTTTTAAATAGGATTAAAATATTTCTTATTCATTCATTAACTGATTGTGATGAATGTTGATGAAGCCTTAGATAAATTATTTCCAGATGTGATTGATTTGTCTAAAAAAATTTATAGTTATGCTGAGCTTGGAAGTGACGAGATAAAATCTTCCAGGGTATTATCTGAGTATCTTGAGAAAAGAGGATTCAGGGTAGAGAGAAATTACAGGGATATGAAAACGGCTTTCAGGGCTGATAATGGGCATAAAGGATTGAGGGTAGGACTTCTTGCAGAGTATGATGCGCTTCCTAATGGCCATTCATGTGGGCATAATCTTATTTCCGCATGGGCGGCAGGAACCGCAGCCGTACTAAATCTTCTTGGTGAGAGTATAAATATAAAGGTTTATGGAACACCATCGGAGGAGGCCATTGGCCCATATGCCGGAAGTAAATGTTTGCTTGCAGATATGGGATCATTCAAAGATACGGATTTTGTACTGGGCGTACATCCTGATGATAGATGGGCTGTCGGATCAAAGGCTCTGGCGGATATTACACTGGAACTTAGATTCCATGGAAAATCTGCCCATGGAGCTGACTCACCTGAAAAAGGCATAAATGCACTGGATGCTGCTGTTGCAACTTACAATGTAATAAATAGCTTAAGGGGTTGGGCAAAGCTTGACAAACACCTTGTTGTTGGAATGATATTCACAGAATCTGGAAGGGCGACAAATGTAATTCCAGAAAGGGCAACCTTGCAGGTGGAAATGAGATCAACTTCAACTGAATTCCTTGGTAAATTCGAGAATAAGGTAAGAGATGCGGCCATGGGAGTAGCCTCAGCCTATGGTGCTGATATTACAATAGAGCAAATCACCCCACTTTATAAGACATACATAAACAATAGGACATTAAATTCACTGCTAAAGGAAAATCTTGCAAAAATGAATATTAATGCTGAAGATGCGGGTTCTGAAGAGGGATTTGCTTCTGGTAGTACAGACGAGGCAAATGTAAGCTGGGTTGTTCCCACGGGTCATCTTGATTTTCCTATAGGATATCCGGGAATCCCGGGTCATTCCGATGAGTTCAGGGAAGCAGCAAATCCAGATAAGGTTGAAAATGTTTTAAGGAATGCCATAAAGGCAACTGCATTAACGATCCTTCAGATAGCCAAAGAAAACAAAATCCGACAAATAAAGGATGAATTTGAGAATAGTGATGGCAATGGACAGTGATTTCAGCGAGGCAGGGGAAATAATAGCTCCACCACATCTTTCTCCAGGTGATGATATAAGGGTAATAGCACCGGCCAGTGCTCCTGATATGAAAAATCTATCCAAGACCATTGCAAGACTCTCCAAACTTGGATACAGAGTATCTCTGGGAAGAAACATAAGAAGGCTCGTTCAGAGAAATTCTCTTGCTGCACCCATGAGAGAAAGAGCACAGGAGATAATGGAGGCTTTTCAGGATGACTCAGTAAAGGCAATTGTATGTGCAAGAGGAGGTTACGGTTCAATTCACGTTCTACCATTTCTCGATTATGATCTCATAAAAAGTCATCCCAAGATCTTTATGGGATACAGCGATATTACTGCACTTCACATGGCATTCAACAAGCTTTCTGGGCTAATCACCTTTCATGGTCCAATGGCTGCTTCTGATCCGGATGAATTCCATAAGTCATCATTCAAGTTGCTTGTGGATATACTGAATGGACAGTCAAGCGATATTTCCGGATTTGTAGAGAATGTTGTTAAATATATCCACAAGGGAAAGGTTGTTGGAAGATCAATTGGCACGAACATATCTGTTGCAATATCTCTCATAGGCACTCC
>JAMDCG010000021.1:0-1940 GCA_023489425.1 Thermoplasmatota archaeon | reverse complement strand
AACCTAATGAATTTTAAAGTTAGACAGACAATGATCAAAATTCAATACTTTATTTACAACATAGGATTGATAATATCATTCCTTTCTATGGAATTAAGTCTTAACAATTTCAAAAGTTATTTTATTTCAACTCTATTAGTTCTTGGACTGATTCTTTTAATTATTTCTATTGCCATTCATGTCTGGAACATATCAGGAGTTAAACACTCTACCATTGGATCTGGAAGAGAATCTCCTTAAGGCAATATTACATATAATCACGTTTCTTCCAATAATTTCTATCAGATAATACGTCCATGATACAGTAATTCGCATATCATATCTTATACGGTATCATGGGTTGTGAGTGATACTATTAATCCCTGTAATCCTCAACTTCCTCCAGTGATCTGTTCACAAGATCTGTTATAGAAGTTGAGTCCTGCATTTCATGGAATCTCTGGGCATGTGCTCTTGCGTGTTCTTCTGCCTCTTCCCTTGTCTTTGCAGTAACCTCGTAATCGCATTCTTTTCCCGTTGACCTGCATCTAAATCTAAATCTTGACATTGTTTACTGTAAACCTAACTATGTTAAAAATTTTGTTATAACATAATTAATATATTTAGGTTGATTCGCTTTTTCATTGTGAGATTATGTTGAATTTCTGAATCACTTCATAAGTGTTAAATTCCTTGAAATCAATCACATCCATGGAAGATGGGATAATTGAGATAGATGGATTCAATTTAAATCTTGAAAAATACCAGGATATTGTTTTGAATAAGAAAAGGGTTGGAATTTCAGATAAAGCACGAACGAATATCCAAAAATCAAGAGTTTCCCTGGAGAAACTAATTGCATCCGGAAAAAACATTTATGGGGTTAACACGGGATTTGGAAGCCTGCTGAACAGGAAGATCAGGCCTGAGGAGGAGAGACAGCTACAGGTTAACCTAATAAGAAGCCATTCAGCCGGATTTGGAAAACCACTAAGTGAAGAAAAGGTAAGGGGTATAATGCTGGTAAGGGCAAACAGTCTCTGCAGGGGACAATCAGGATGCACAGTGGAACTTGTCCAGAAAATTATGGATTTTCTTAACTCTGGAATATGTCCCTATGTTCCTGAATTTGGATCTGTTGGTTCAAGTGGAGATCTTGCACCATTATCCCACATAATGCTAGCAATGATGGGCGAAGGTGAGATTTTGGATAATGGAATAAGAAAGAATGCATCCACTGTACTAAAGGAGAAACACATCAAGCCCTATGAACTCAGAGAAAAGGAGGCACTTGCTTTTAACAACGGAACTGCTGCAATCACAGGAATTGGTATGTTAGAACTGATCAGGGCTAAGAATAATCTTGCCCTTGCAACTGGATCTGCCATTCTTTCAATGGAAGCTTTAGGAGCGACCAGAAAGGCATTCACACCATGGGTACTGAAAGCAAGAGATCAGCCCGGACAGGCGAAAATAGGAAATGCACTGTATACAAGACTTGGTGGAAGCGCCAGTATCGAAGAGGGCGACAGAAGCAGGATTCAGGATGCATACACCATCAGGTGCACACCGCAGGTTTTCGGAGCTGTTCTTGATACCATAAATTATGTTGAATCAGTGCTTGTAAGAGAGATGAATTCAACCACAGATAATCCGTTGATTAATGATGAAGAATACATTTCTGCCGGAAATTTTCATGGTGAACCTGTTGCCCTTGTTTGTGATTTTCTGGCAATTGCACTTACTGATCTTGGTAACATGATAGAGAGAAGGATCGCCAGAATTACAGATGAGAATCTCAGTGACCTGGATGCTTTCCTTGTAAGGAATAGTGGCCTTAATTCTGGTTTCATGATTGCACAGTACACAGCAGCAGCGTTATGCAACAGGAACAAGATTCTTGTATATCCAGGATCTGCAGATACCATACCTACATGTGCAAATCAGGAGGATCATGTTAG
>JAMDCG010000079.1 GCA_023489425.1 Thermoplasmatota archaeon | reverse complement strand
TTGAAGAAAGCGGTCTGAGCAGCAAGATGATACCTGTATCCTCAAAGAACATGTTTGGGATGGAAGACGTTTATTCAGCGATGTCACTGTTCCTTTCAGGAGGGGAAGACGAGGACACACTGTACAAAGATGATTGAAGAAAGATCCAACCTGAAATTTTAATTTTATATGGCTCATCACACTTTTACATGGGTCATCTCTACGGAAATTTCACAAAAGCTATGGAAATAGTTTATTTTCCAGCGCATTAATGACAGCATTTTTAAATAAATGAATATTCTAGAAGTTGTACACAACTCACTCAAAAATAGAATTGTAACTTGTTAACCATATGAGAGTCCAAAGTGTCAATAATTTAAAAAGCTCTTTTATCGATTTTTTGTCTAATTTGATGGCTTACAGATATTTGAAAACAATTCTACAAATTCCTTGAATGATTTCGAGTTTTTCTTTGCAATTTCCACATCAAAATTTTCTAAAATTTCCATCCTAAAGTCAGTGTTGTCTCTTTTTTTTCCAATGGTGTTCTTGAATTTCTCCTTTGTACAGGATTCTAACTTTCCAGAAATTTTTATTCCCAGTCTTTTTTTACTTCCTTTTGATAATCCTGCAACATACCATGCCTCAATCTCTGGCTCTACTATGATTACACTTCCCTCATCTAAAGATGTATATAAATTCCTAAGTTTTGAAACTCTCTCTGCACTAGATTGGTACTGTTCAGGGTCTAAGTCTGCTATTAAAATATATACGTTCCCTGATTTAACTATAGATTTTAAATAATCATTTATCCTGCTCGGCTGTTTCTGAGCATACTCTTGAACATTTATATCTACACAAAAATCTATTTTTTTTAAAACATTTTCAAAAAATAACTTATCATAATATCCTTCAACAAACAGGAAAACGATCATCTTAGAATACCGTCTATAAATAGCTCGTCAACACCAATTTTATCTCTGAGAAATATCTTTATCTCTTGGATGTTTTCAATACCATTCACCTTCGATGCTCCTCTTTTATCTCTATCTACAATATATATATTCTTCAAATCTACTTGTTTTAATAATTCAGGACTGTGTGTAGTAATGATAATCTGTTTAGAGTCTGAAGCCTCTCTTATTAAATGCATAACACTTGAAATCAGATGGGGATGAATATTTCTTTCCGGTTCTTCGATGATAATGAGTTCGTTATGTTGAAAAAAGAGACAATATATTATGGAAACAATCTCAACGGTTCCATCCGATATTAGAGGGGCTGGAATTTGAGAATTAGAATTATAGGTTTCAGAAGTTTTAAAAATTATCGACTTATCGATCTGTTCAACAATTGAAATATCGTTAATGAATGGGAGACAGGACTTGAGATATCTTATAAATTTCTTTCTTTCATCATTGTCATTCAAAACATGTCTTAGCACTAGAGCTATATTACTCCCATCCGGTTCCAGTGCCATCTTTCCCGTTAGTGAAATTGCCTTTTTGGATAGTTTCGGATCAAAATCATAAACTTGTATTGCGCCCCTTAAATCTGCATCAAACAAAAAGATGAATGGAGGCAAACGAAGTAAGGTTAAAAGCTCACTACTTTTACCCATAGGAATGACCATCATATTCTTCAATACCTCGTCTTTGTCACCTTCCACATTTACATTACCATTCTCCATGACTACTATTATCTCTTTGTTAATTGGATCTTTTTCCTTCGAATACGATAGCATGAGTTTTATCTCTTCTCTAAAAGTCTTTATCTTTTT
This sequence comes from Thermoplasmatota archaeon, assembly GCA_023489425.1. The sequence goes on along the minus strand of JAMDCG010000079.1, from coordinate 5,979 downwards.
AACACTTTTATATGAGGTCAGTCTTAGCTTGTAAGATAACATAGACATCTTCATTAATCCGTCATATTTGTTCTTGGACCTCCCACGTATATTTAATTTTACTTTGCGGTCAAAGAAGACTTCAACTTCACAGAAGCCATCAGCTGTAGTGTCAAAATTGAACAGATACTCAACACCTCCCTGCATAGAGAGGGCGTTGTTCAATCCAACTGTAGAAATATCCCTTATGAATTGAAATATAGATACAAAATTAGACTTACCTGAAGAATTTTGACCTATGAGAACATTTAGGTCAGTCAATTTTACATCGATCGACTTAAAACTCTTAAAGTTAGTAGCCCTTATTCTTTCAATCATTTCAATGAAATAAATAGTATGTATATAAAATAAGCGTTTATCAGTTATATTAAATAAAACATACCATGTTTTTAAGCTCTCTTAAAAATGAAACCTAACTTGGAAATGTATAAAGAAACATTAAAAAGGTTTAAGTAAATAGTTTACCTATTAGAATGTGGCATCATATGAATCTTTCCGATGAAAAAATCCTGAGAGGGTTGCTCAGTATATACCTCCTAAGGGAAATGTGCATCAAACCACGTTACGGATATGAATTAAACAGGGAAGTCACGGAAAAAATAGGCGTAGAACTTCCAAAAGGCACAGTATATGTTTTATTGAAAAACCTGAAAACTAAAGGACTTATAGAAAATGAGGGAAGCTGTGAAGAGGATCATCAGAAGACAGTAATATACAGGATAACAGACAGAGGGCATGAGTTCGTTAAATCACATTATCAGGCATTGAGGCTGGCCAGGGGCATGATAGATGATATACTAATGACAATTGATAATAATTTATGACTAAGTTATTTATCCTTATTTGTAATCACTATCTATGGGCATAAAAATAATGACAGCACCTGGACCAGTTTGTTTTCCCCTACTTGCAGTTGAGAACAAGGATATAGAAGTAAAATTCGGGAAGGATGGTAATTCTGACATCATCCTTGATTCCTCAATCTCACTCATGAAAAGAAGATTACCGATTCATATGGTATTACTGAGCGGATTATCAATGGTCAGCCCTGATTTCAGAGGAACCACCGCAGTACTGAGAAAGGGAGGTGCCAGCGATGTTTTATCGAAGATTATTGTAAGGAGTGAAGCTTTACCGGTAGACTTCGTTTATGGAGAGAACATGGAAGAAATAAAAGCATTGATGAATAAGGGAAAGGCAACTTCAGCAGTAGTTATGTCTATGTCTGGAATGAAAGGCATTACACTGGAGGAAAGGGCAATGAAATCTGGATTTTACGTTCCAGGAAGCTGCGCAGCTTCATTCGAGGATAGAAGCGTTTTAAATGAATTCAAGCAGATTTACAACGAAGGACTGGAGGAGTTTAGGAAAAATCCAGAAAAGGCTGCCGAAACCGTTTCAAAAAAACTACCGAATAAATTTCCTCTGGAGTTCATAATCGGAATCATGAAATCAATGAAGCCCATAATGGAAGAACCTGAAGATTACAGCAAGTTGGAAGTGGCAGTACTTAATGCCTGAGAATTCAAGTTCAGTAAAACAGATCGATCACAGAACAGTAACTGTAATCATAGTGGTCATCCTTTCGATGACATTTGCCATCCGGTCAAGCAACAATATGTATGTGACGTCAGTACCGCTCCTGGCAAGATACTATTTTTTCTTTTCTAACGTTGAAATAGGACTCCTGGCTTCAGCTGCATCCCTGACAACATTCATAATGAGCACATTTATAAATGCAAAAGTTGAGTCCAGGGCAAGAAGGAAGATTTTCATAATTTCCTCCATATTATATGCAGTGGTTTTTCCTTTTTTCTATATCTCTACTCCATTAACCATATGGCTAATTCTACCAGTTGCATCCTTCACGCTGGGATCCATAATGCCAAATATAATCACATCTGCCTCACTTTTCAAGGATAGGAAGCAGAGGGAGAGAATACTTTCAATTTACACTCTCACTCTCAGTCTTTCCCTGATTTTGGGACCATATATTGAGAGTGAACTTCTCCACTACGTATCACTTCCGGAATCATTCCTGATCTTCTCAATACTTCCAGCCATAGGAATGATCGATTCCTTCTTCATAAAATTCCCTGATGAGATGGGTGTCAGGAGAAGGGGATTTGATATAACAGTACTGAAGGACAGAGGGTTTCAATCATCACTTCTTAACATTCTTGCTTATAACATCCCTTTCGCTTTTCTCACCACATATGGTGGGTTGTTTGGCATATCAGACTTCAAGGTATCTCTTTCAACAGTGAACCTCACATTCAGCCTGTTCTTTCTTACATCATTCATCTCAAGACTTGTATTTTCTGTAAGAGTTCCTGAAAGATTGCCAAGATTGATGTTTTCTGCCGTTATTCTTTCTGCTATCGGATTGCTTGTCCTCGGAACAGCAAAAAACTATGATTATTTCGTGCTGGCATTTCTGATCCTCGGCATACCACATGGACTGACATATCCACTTTCCGTAATGTCCATAACAAGGAGTTTCCCTGAGAACCGGAGGAACATGGCAAATAGTTACTTCTTTTCCATAATGATGGCCATAGGAACCATTATGCCGTTTATATCAGGTGAGGTAATAAAAATAATAGGCTACAGAAATGCATTCCTGGTAGTTATACCGGTTATATTTGTCATCCTGGCAACTCTCTACTTTGTACTCAAGGCGAAGGGTCGTGAAGAATCGGCTTCAATAACAGAGAAAATGTGATCAATATAACCTTGCATTCAGGAAAATTTTGGAAATAATAATTCTTAAAAAACAATTATTTAAACATTATCAATACAATTTTTAAACCAGTAAATGATATTGATTTGGTGAAAAAATGGTAGAAAAATGGGAAAAGAAAAATCAATTAAAGCCAAAGGGACTGGACGGTATATCAGATCAGCAGATAGAGTACCACTTTGAGACGCATTACAACGGATACGTCACAAAGTTGAATGAAATATGGGAGAAACTCCCAAGCGCAGACAGGAGCAAGGCAAACCAGAACTACAGCGAATTCAGGGAACTTAAACTGGAGGAGACTTTTAATTATGATGGCTCACTTCTACACGAGATTTATTTTGAGTCACTGAAAAAGGATGGGCTGAAGAACCTCTCAGAAGAACTGAAAAAGAAGATATCTGAGGATTTCGGAAGCTATGAGAAATGGGTTGAAGATTTCAAGGCTACCGGTACAGCTTTCAGGGGATGGGCACTTCTTGTATACGATCTGAACACCGGAAAGCTGAGAAACATCGGTGCTGATGTACACAACACAAACGGAATATGGAATGCCATAGTTGTCATGGCTCTTGATGTCTACGAGCACGCATATTACGTGGATTACGGAGCAAAGAGGGCACCATATCTGGACGCATTCATGAAGAATGTTGACTGGGCATCAGTGAACAAGAGATTCGAGAAGGCTAACAAGGCATATCTCGCATTCAAATAAACCCATACTTTCATTTTAATTTACAACTAATATTTTTATAAATGGTATACTTTTTACTGTATTGAAAATGGCAAGCATGCTTCTGGCAAATCAATTCCTTAGCAAGGTAACGTTCAAAGATTTAAAGACTAGAACTAAGTAAGTTAAAATTAGAACGAAGCTTTAACCCAAAAGGAGATCCAATCAGGTTTTTGCACTTTTCCTCATCTTCCTGGAAATGGTTTCAGAATTTTTCCAGTCTTCCTTGAATTTGTTATTGAATATCTTCTTCATCCCGTATTTCTTAACCATAATACCAACTTCTCTGTTCCTGAGAAGACTGGTTGATGAGAAATTCTGCGAACCTATGAACACGAACTTTCCGGTATGGATCATCTTGGCATGCATATACAGTTTTTCCGCGGGCATTACCCTTATTTTTGCACCATTCTTCATCAGTTCATCTGCGTTGTTCATGTCCTCATCGGAAAGGCTTGAAGGAAGTATCATCCTCAGTTTCTTTCCCTTCGTCTTAAGTGTGTCAAGAATCACCCTGTCATTACCAAGTTCTTCAGTTTCAATGAAAAGTTTCTTTCCATCTCTCAGTATGCCAAGAATCCTGTTTTCAGAATCCGGTGAAACAATAAGGTCTTTCCTATCCACTTCACCAGCTCTTTCACCCTTCCAGTCTGATTCAAATATACTGCCAAGAGATTTTAGAACCTTTCTTTCATCTCCTACCACAAAATACTCCCTGTTATTCTTGAATGCAGCATCTGTCAGATTCATTGTTCCTATCAGGAATCTCTTCTCATTGTACATGTATTTTGCATGATCAAAAACGTCAGTATTATCAAATCTTGAAGGAGAGAGATTAACCTGTGCACCTGTCTTCCTCAGTGCCTCAAGACTGGAATGACTGCTGCCTTCGTATGGCTGGCCGTCTATTATTATCTGGACATTTACCTTATGGGATACCCTGTCCTCGATTGCCTTCATGAATTCAGGATCATCAATAAGGTAGTAATTCAAGTGCAGGTACTTCTGGCTTTCCCTTATGATCTCAAGTACAGGATTCTTTCCATCTTCGGGTTCAGTGTGAATGATCATATACAGGACTAATGACGTTTACCTTTTAAAACTTGGCAGTAAATTTCTTGAAGGAATATAAGTGGTAAATTAGGAGAGGTAAAATGGAATAGAAAGACTAATTCACATAAATGCAGTATAGAGTCGTTAAGAGTAACATGTCAGGCAGCAATATATCAACACAGAAGATATGGTTCAGAGAACTGGAAGATCTTATCAATTCTAAATTCAGGGATGAGGTGAACGAAAGAGTGCAGGAATTCAGGTCATTCAGGGAGAAAGATGGGCAGGAGATTTTTTTTGAGCTCTGTTACTGTTTCCTGACCGCAAATACATCTGCAGAACTTGGCATAAAAATGCAGAAGGAGCTTGGGTTGAAGCCTTTCGTAGAGGACGACACGGAAGTTCTGACAGCTAAACTGAAGAATGCACATTATAGATTCTATAATACACGGGGTAAATTCATTTCACAGAACAGGTGGATAATACCGGAACTTCCAGTACTGTTAAATCACCCTGATCCCTGGGTTGCCAGGGAGTTTCTTGTGGAGAATGTGAAGGGAATAGGATACAAGGAATCATCTCATTTTTTAAGGAACACTGGAGTTTTTGATTTTGCAATACTTGATAAGCACATCATAAGGATGCTGGACGAGGATTTTGCAAGGTCCGGAAAGGCACTGAATAGAAAGCTATACATGAAGTATGAGCAGCAGGTAATCCAGATTTCAGAACAGCTGGGACTCAAGCCAGGTGTACTGGACCTTTACATGTGGAAGATGGCAACCGGGAAGTTGATTAAATAAGATCACTGGTTCAAATATTAACTCAAAAATACAAAAAAAATATTTAATTTGGTGCAATTGTAAAGCATGGGAAAACTGAGAAATAAATTTATCAAGCCTTTTACCAATGGCATAATGCTGACTTCAATGGCAGCTCTTGCCGGAAGTCTGTATTTACACACATCTGCTTCAACCTCAACTGCTGCAATTTCACCATACATTGCGCATAAGGCTGTTTCGCAGTTCACATCAAGTTCTGCCCCTTACGGCCTCAGCTCATCTTACATTTACATAATATTAGGCGATATAATAATACTCCTTTTCATTGCATTTGCTGTAGGTATTTTAAAGAAAAGGGGACAATGAATTCACATACCTGACGGAAGAAAATAATCATCTTTTAATTGGTTCGTTATATTTTTGTAGTGAATTAATATGACATTGCAGGAATTATTAGTAATTTCCACAAATATAATAAGCTGAATTTAAAAGTGTTTTCCAATTAAATTTAAATAAAACATCTTTATAAGCGTTTGAGGATTTTCATGATTTATAGCGTTGGAACGTTTGCATGGAGTGCTGTGGTTACAGCAATGGCGACAACCAGTTCGTCTAACTACGTGGTTAGT
>JAMDCG010000032.1 GCA_023489425.1 Thermoplasmatota archaeon | reverse complement strand
GGTACTCTGGAATCAATTAATAAAAAGATAGAAACCGCAAAAACCGGAAATTACAAATTCATTCATTGAATCTATCTATCCTTCCAATGACCCTCGGTTTTGCATTGGGCTTAATCAGGATATAATCTCCCCATGGAAGTACTGGCTTATCCATTGTAATTTTTCCATTTTCCATAATACCACGGGAGTAGATAAAGTGACCCGAAACAAATACTTCCCCATCCTTCCTGACCTCCTCTGGAACTGCCCTGTGGAACTGTATTTTTCCAGTTATTTCCTTCAGTGGAATTTCCTTTTCCACAGTAAGCGTTGCTCCCCTGTCTATGGATTCAATATCTGCATTTTTCAATGCTATCCCAACTCTTGATCCCGCTGGAGCCTCATCAAAATCAACGTCATTCATCTGAATTGATCTCACCTGAACCTGGACTCCAGCAGGGTTTAGATAAAGTGTTTGATGCTTTTTTAAGGTTCCATTTAGTACAAATCCTAAAATCACTGTTCCTACACTTTTAACTTTAAAGAAGTGATCTATTATAACCTTCACATCACCTTCTTTATTCAGATTCAAAGCATTTCTATCAAGGGTTTCTAGCATATCCATGGCATTCCCATCACACATTCTGTAATTTTTGAGATTTGAGCCCTTTATGATGTTATTCAGTTTTTCAGTATCAGTGAAAGAATCAATCACGAATAATCCATTTTTTTTATTCATAAGATCAGCACATATTATATTTTCACCGAGAAATCCATCAAATTTCCTGCCATTTATGAGGCAGTAATCTGAAAGTGTCATACTATCCGTAAGGGAAGAAATTTTATCTGGGTATCTTAAAGGGGAAAACAGTGTTATATTTCCTTTCTCGTCCTTTCTTCCATAAATTGTTATATCACTTTCAGTGTGCTTTTTCACTATACTCTTAATAAAATCTTCAAGATCATATGCAAAAAGTTTCAAATCACTCATCTTTCATCATCTCCACGCACTCTTTTATAGTTTCGATCATCAGCATTGAGTTATTAGGGAGTTCGGCCCTCTTATATCCCATTCCCTTTTCTAGGACTTTATTTCCAAACAGAAAATCAAGATCGTATAATACTTCAAGATGATCATAAATGAATCCTATGGGTACAGTTACAACATTATTATACATACCATTCTCAATATTTTCAAGCACCTTATATACGCTTGGTTCCAGCCAGGTGTCACCGTAAGAACCCCTGCTTTGAAATGCAAATTCAAACTCCTTAATGCCCAACTTCCGTGCTATTTGATTGGACCAGGTTTTGAATATATTGTAATATTCACTTTCCTGATCTATTGTATGAGGTAAACTATGAGCACTGAAAATTAGAAAATCTCCCGGGTTATATACTCTTTTCACAGAATCAACCCAGAATTTAGTAAGACTTGGTGCATCTGTCATACCGCTTATGGATTGCACCTCTGGGTCATAGTCCAGTTTTTTTAGAACCCTGTTAAAAGGATCTATATAGCTACCCTGAATACTTGTGTTTTTGATAGGGAATAGTGGAAGTAGTTCAATTCTCTCATAACCAGTTTCTCTAAGTTTAATGACCAGCTCCTCGATGGATGGTTTCCAGTGCTTGAAAGCCAAATAAACATCCAAATCTTCTATTGAATCTTTAACCTGATTCGTAAGTTTTCTTAAAATCTCACTGGAAGGAGATTTAAATCCAAATCTCGAGTATTTGTTTTCTGTCTCTTCTATGGCAAATTTTGGTGGCTCTCTGCCCCCATATACATCCCTTAGGTAATCCATTATGTCTTCTTTTCTTTCAGGGCTTCCATAAGCCATCATAAGTAAGGCGTTTTTCATTGTATCACTTCATGTATTTTCTTAACCAGTATTCTAACATTATCAGGATTTGTTTCAGGTAATATACCATGACCCAGGTTAAATATAAACTTCTTATGATCTCTCATTTCCCTGATAATTTTAATACTTCTTTCTATTGATCTGTCCAGAGATAATGATAGTATTGTTGGGTCAAGATTCCCCTGTAATCCTATGTTTCCATAATTTTCAGAAATTTCCTTTAGGGAACATTTCCAGTCAAGACTGAGAAAGTCTGCATTAGCCATTTTAACCGACTCAAGCATTCCTGACGTTCCTGTAGAAAAGTATATGGATTTGGCACCTTTATTCCTAATTTCCTCTGTTATCTTACTAACTGTATTTTTAATAATCATGTCTACATAATCACTATCTAGAAAACCGAGCCAGCTATCAAATATCTGTATAACTTTAGCTCCCGCTTCTATTTGAGATAGAGCATCCCTGATAACAATTTCTGTTATTTCATTAAGTAATTCTAAGAGTTCATTCTCTCTCTTTATCAGTTCAGTCTTCGTGTGCTTTAGTTCTCTGTCAGGACCTTTGGATACTATATAGGAAGCAAGAGTCAAAGGACCACCAATAAAACCAATTACAGGCGTCGACCTGTAATTATTAACAAAATGTCTTATGGCATTTGCAGAATTTGAAATAAAGGTGACCGGTTTACCATTATATTTTTCTGGAACTGGACCAACATTTTCTATATATCTTATTTTATAACCCAAGTTTTCCAGTGGAGTCATTATGTCGGAAAATATTATGGCTGCATCAGTTTCCAAATAGGAAGCTGCCTCATAGGCAATTTTAGAGGATATGTCGGGAAGGTGACAGATTTGTTCCATCGTATATATTTTTCTTAACTGGCGATAGGATTCCATATATCTGCCGGCCTGCCTCATAAACCATACCGGAGTATGATCATGTTCTTTTCCCTCAAGGGCTAATTTAAAAGGATTAACCATTTATGGTCTCAGTCTTCTTATTGTTCTGGGATAGGCGATAGCACCAGTAATCTTGTCCAGATGCATTATCCACATTGCTAGTCTATCCATTCCTAATCCAAAGCCCGAGTGAGGAACGCTGCCATATTTTCTGAGGTCAAGATACCAGTAGTAATCCTCCTCTTTCAGCCCATTATCGTTTATCCTTTTTTTAAGTAAATCATAATCCCATATTCTTTCTCCACCACCAAGAATCTCACCGTATCCCTCAGGTGCAAGAAGATCATGGCATAAGATTTCATCAGGTTTTGCAGGATTTGGCTGATGATAAAATGTCTTTAATGACGCAGGAAAATCAGTGACAAATATAGGAGTCTTGAAGTTTGACATTATCTGTCTTTCCTCATCTGCCCCCAGATCATCTCCATATTTCAAGGGCATACCAAGCGATTCAGACATTTCTATTAATTCTCTGTATGGAATCCTTCTGAAGGGTTTCATACTTTCCTTAAGTGTCTCTATATCCCTTCCAAGTATTTTCAACTCTTCGCTGTTTTCCTCTATTGTCTTCTTTACAATAAAATGAAGCATCTTTTCCTCTATGTCCATCATCTGTTGATTGTTTATCCAGGCAACTTCGCCCTCTGCATGCCAGTATTCAGTTAAATGTCTCCATGTCCTGCTCTTTTCGGCCCTGAAACTGGGAGTTATTGTATACACTTTTTCCAATGAAAAAATGAATGTTTCAAGATAAAATTGAGAACTCTGGGTCAGATATGCCTTCTCCCCAAAGAATGGTACACTGAAAAGGGTAGAACCACCTTCAGTTGCTGTAGATACCATAATGGGCGGCTGAACTTCATAATATCCATCATTATCATAGAATTCTCTGAATGCCTTAAAAATAGTGGATCTGATCTTCAGGATCGCATTAAATTCCCTGCTTCTGATCCAAAGATGCCTGTTATCCAGTTCAAATTCTTCTGAGATATCCTTCGAAACTGGAAAACTGTCATTTCTCTGATAAATGGTGAACGATTTTATGTTCATTTCATATCCAGTAACCGCTCTCTCATCCTTCTTTAATTCTCCACTGAAACTTACACTGCTTTCTATGGTAAGTGAGGAAATAATCTTGAAGTCAGTTTCGTTGAAATTGTCTGATTTGGCTACGCATTGAATAATACTTGAAGCGTCTCTCAGGATAACAAAAACCAATTTACCTGATGTTCTAATTCTATAGACCCATCCCCTTATGTTGAATTCTTTACCTGTGGATGAATCGTTCAGAATGGAGGATATCTGTTCCATGAAACCAGATTAATTCAGGCAATATATATTTGTTCGAAATAGTCAAGCAATTTAGGGTTAAATAAAATAGGATAAGAAACACCGAGAATAATCTCATCTCTTACCATTTCTGTGTTCTTCTCGAGTAATCTTACATTTCTGTTTAAAACACTTTCCGAAACTTTAAACTGACCCATTTGCCATTTAACCTGAGATACCAGTATACCTATTATTTCCTGAAGAATCATCTTATCCATTCCTGTAGATTTCTTCCAGTAGTGTTCCATTATTTCATGTAATTCCCAAAAGCGTTCGTCCCTGTTCATTAATATAAATTTCTCAACTGAAAAATTGCTGTAAAAATTTTCATGATCATAAATTTCTGCATTAAATCTGAATTTCTCATTATATAAAGTAGGGATATTTTCGTCAGGATTCATGTCATAGAAGTCAAGCTCCACACCATAAGTGGTTTTCCTGGTTATATGTTTTAATTTCAGGTTTTCTGGAGAACTTCCATAATATCCTATTATAATTCTCATTTCAAAGAGAGTTTCCTAGATTTCTGGACCTATATCTTTCAACGAGCTTCTCTGGTATTCCTTTAACCACAAGCGAATTCCAGTCATCAATTACATGTCTTTCAATTGCCAAGGAAATCAACGAATCGGTGGGAATATAATATGTGTGTGGTGCATAGGAAGTTCCAAGTAGCCAGGGCGGGTAATTAAAATATCCTCTGAATTTTCCCGGGATAACGGGTAGTAAAACATCTGAAAGAATGGAAGCTACCTTTTCGTTATAGTACCAGTAATTAATCTGCGTTTCTCTGAACTTTATGCTTGGGACATACATTTTCCACTTTAGCCCATAAATGAAAATCTCTCCTTTATAGATAGATGATCCTCCAAATTCATCATAGACTGTCTGGGGCGGTTCTTCCTCAACTCCAGATTCAATATTTACAATTCTTACAGGTGTCCCCTTGAACATACTGAGCCTTCTGTGGATAGAATTCTCTATCCATTCCCGTTCATCCTCTGTTATCGTATTATCATTCCCTACCTGATCAAGTAGATCTATTAAATCCTCAACCGTCCCATTTAGGACAAGTTTTTGATAATACTCAGATTTTACTGCCATTTTGATGCCTTCCACCTATCAAGATAATCTAAATATATAACACTTATGGGACAATCAGGAACATAATAATTCTGCAGAATTCTGGATTAGTATATTTGAATTGATTTAATATTTCGATATTATGACTTTGACTTTTGTTATCAAGAATTTGGAAAACTTTTATAATATTACATCTATGGGATGATATGGAATCCAGGGAGCTGATTTCAAAGTATATCCAGGATCTAAAAGAAATAGGCGATAAAATTTTCATTGTAAATTCTTCTTACTATAAATCTGGTAATTTTGAAGACAAGGAGATTTTTAAATTCACGCCTTTTGATCTCAATCAAATGGAATTAAATATTCCTCTATCGCCACATGAAAACATGAAGGAACTTCTATCAGATATGGGGCATGATTTCCTTATTTCCGAGGGAGTCGAATTCATGAAATTAAAGGATGATGAGGATGAAGAACAAAATGACAAAAAAAGAACTAATATTCCCACGGTTGACATAAACAGTTTAGGAACAATCGAAGCAATAGATCTTGCTTACAATCTTAAACTAAAGGAGAGAACAGCGGAAGAAAAAGAGCCTATAGATGTTATTGATCTTTCCTATGAAATCAAGAATGAACTGAGGTTCCCGGATGAATTTTTTAACGATTTTCCCTCAAAACTAATGGAATCGCCCTATCTTAATACGATTAAGAACTGCACAAAATATGGTTTTATTCAGGGATTTAGAGTGTATTATAATTTTTATCAAATTTCAGGTAATTCCATAGTTCCAATTTCCTCTTATCCAGCGGTAATAGCAATGAGCCAGAATATTAATATTGAGGGACTTATGATGTCACTTCAAAGTAAGTTTAAAAGTTTTTCAGAAACTGAAGAATTTCAGGTTTATAACACCTATAGAATGGTTAGGAATATTAAGAATAAATATCTTATGAGAAAGGGAAAACCCTCTTCCGTCTCAATATTCACCAAACCGGAACTTGAATGGGCAGAAAGTTCAGGTCTGTTCGAGATAATAGAAGATAAATTACAGCTCAAAGAGGGTGTGGTACCAGCAGATCTTTCAGATTTGATCAACGAATATGCTATTGGAGCAGAGAGAATTGTTCAAAAGTGGAAAAGTATGAAATTATTTTAAAACTATTCTTTCTTATTTATATTTTCATCGATTGTCTTGCCAAACACCTTGCCTACTTCCCTGTATCCTATCTTTTGATAGAAGTTCAGTGCAATAAGGTTCAGCGCCGGAAATTCTGCCGTAACAACTCCTATATTTCTTTTCCTCATCTCTGCATACAGGTGATCAAGTAATAAATTTCCAACATTCTTCCTCCTCATTTCTGGCATAATATAAAGATCTATTATCCTTACTTCATAGTTAGGTACATACGAAACTCTCTCCCTGACCTCTGCCTTAATGAGACCGTAAATTTTTTTATTTGATACTGCTACAAGGGTGATATTTTTCTTCTTATCCTTTATGCATTCAAGGTAGTAGTTTTTTATTCCACCATGATTCTCTTCATTTGCAGTGAACAGGGAATCAAACTCGCCATTCAGTCTCTTCATTCTCAGAATGAGCTCAACAAACTGTTCTATATCACTCTCTTCTGCATTCCGCACTTCAATCTTCATTTCTTTCATTCATTCACCTCAGGTAATTTTTCTACTATATTCAATTTCATCATTTTTTCAAAATTCTCTCTGTTTAGGGTAATAATCTCACTTGCCGTCTTATAGAATCCTTCCTTGCTATTTACCTTTCGCGCAAGTTTTTCCTCAACTGTCGCTCTGGCAACAGAAGAAGCTACTCTTGGATAAAGTTCCCAGTCTCCCATTGTTGGTACAATATGATCAGGATCTGGATTCTTCACATAATCTGCAATCTCGTAAGCAGCCTTAACCATTATTCTGAAATTTACTCCTCGAGAGCGAGCATCTAGAACTCCTCTAAATATTCCAGGAAATACAAGGCTGTTATTTATCTGGTTTGGAAAATCGCTTCGACCGGTAGCAACTACTTTTGCACCAGCCGATTTTGCATCGTCTGGCCATATCTCAGGTAACGGATTTGCCAAAGCAAATATTGCAGGATCCCTGTTCATTTTCCTAACCCACTCTGGTTTGATAAGACCGGGTTGAGATTTTGCAGCTGAAACTACTATATCTACTCCCTCCATGGACTCTTCTATATCTCCTTTCCTCCTTTCCTCATTGGTTTTCAATGCCAGCTCGTATTTCCATGGATTTGATATCATTATCTTATCAAGATCAGTTCTCTCAGGTTCTAAAATACCCTTCGAATCAACCATTATAATATTTCCCGGTTTAAATCCAGCCTCTATCATAAGATGTGCAGCAGCAATATTTGCTGCACCTGATCCTATAAGAGATACTGTTGTATCCGGTATTTTCTTACCTGCAATTCTCAGAGAATTAATGAGACCAGCCAGAATTATGCAGGCTGTCCCAAGCTGGTCATCGTGCCATGCAGGAATGCTTAACTTTTCCTGTAATTCTCTAAGAACAAAGAAACATTTTGGGCTTTCAATATCCTCCAGATTATACCCACCAAAAGACGGTTC
>JAMDCG010000020.1 GCA_023489425.1 Thermoplasmatota archaeon | reverse complement strand
AGATGCCATCACCATATAAGATGAATCCCTCCCATTGATAATCTGTGCTCCCCTCTCACCTATATTTGGAAAAAATTGTGGAGTATATGACATAATTACATAATTTATACCGTCAAACAGAACACTGTCCCCAGGACTCAGAACCGCTGCGGGATTAACTTCAATTCTCTTCTTACCGTTTATAATGATGTTTTTCTCATCGTCATACAGCATTGTTCCATTATCAGAGTGAAGAAGCATCATTGTAACTTACCACCATAATATCCAATGACAACATCTGATACATTATTTCCTGAGGGACCTGTGTTTATATCTCTCTTAAGCTTGATTGCAAGATTTCCAGTGTCACTGTTCTGAATATATCTTTCAATCTCGTCATTGTCAATTCTTTCTTTCAGAGTACTATCAACCAGGAACCCGGCGAGGCCACTGTTTCCATCCTGACCATCTGTAGCAAATGAAACAAAAGAAAATTCCTCTGATTTTTCAGTCTTTTTGAGTATTAAGGATGATAAGTAACAATTTCTACCTCCCTTTCCATCTCCAGTCACTCTGGATGTTGTCTCTCCATATGCTGAAAAGACGAATGGCTTTCCAGTCTTTTTATATTGATTTCTCAGGAGGTCCAGTAATCTATCTGAGCAGATGTTAACATCTCCATCAAGTATATTCCCAAGGAAGATTTTTTCATAGGGCAGTTCGATACTATTGAGCATATCTCCTGCATATTTCTTACCGGCCAGAATTATATCTGATTCTATCCTGCATTCTCTGTATGTAATATTATGTTTCTCTATTCCGAGCTTTGCCATGAGTTCTTTATCCGGGTCAAACCTCTTTCCTGGATAAAATGGGTTAGAACCAATGACTGAAATGTCGTCACCAGGAACGTCTGATATGGCAAGAATAAGGACTTCACCATAATTACTGTGATTCAACATTTTTCCGCACTTGACATCTGAAAGCATGCATCGGATTGAATTTATCTGTTCTATAGGATAACCTCCTGTAACAAGTATATGCATAATTTCCATGTAACGATCGATTGAAACCCATGAAACAACTTTCTCGAAGAGTGATGATGACCCTCCTGAAAGAAGGAAAATTAGTTTCTCCGAATTATCTTTCCCGATTAAATTAAATATTGCCTCTGAAGAATTAAATGTGTCATTCTCTGGAAAAGGATGATTTCCCTTAAACACCATGAATCCGTCAACATTTTCTGGACTTGGCGTCAGGCATATGCTTAGATTAGAATTTTTTATTACTGATCTGTCCAGTCCTTTTACCATTGGAATGGATGCCTTACCAACAGAAAATATACTGTAACTGCCATGTGATATAAATGTCCTGATTCGTTCACTCTGATTCTTCATTATGATTTCCGGAGATTCTATTTTCATTACCCTCAAGACAACATCTCTTATTTTTTCATTGATCTCCTTCATGTTTCCTGACATGTTTAAGGTATCAGCTTAAGGTCAATAAACTTAATTTTTCATAAAAAATTAGAAAAAACATTTTAATACTATTATCATTTAGATGTCCTGAGGTGAAGCCGTGTTATTCAACTATAGACCTAGGGATGATGACGACGATGACGACGACGATGATGACGATGACGACGATGGGTTCTGAAGGAGCAATTTAAATGGTCGTTATCAACGAGAATAATTTTGAAAATTTTTTCTCACAGAGAATGTATGATTTTTTCAACACCCTAAAATTTGAAGAATTGACAGAAGCTCAGGAGATGCTCATCCCAGTAATTAGAAGTGGAAAAAGCGCCATGCTGATATCTCCAACAGGAAGCGGAAAGACAGAAGCCGCTATTTTTCCCATATTTGATTATATACTTAATAACGAGACAAAACCAATAACAGCACTCTTCATCACACCACTAAGAGCTTTGAACAGGGATATGTTACTCCGGCTCAAGAATTATGGAAAAAAGATGGGTATAAGTGTTCAGGTTAGACACAGTGATATTTCTGAAAAGGAAAGGAGAGAGATCAGGGATAATCCTGCAGATATACTCATCACTACGCCAGAGTCGGTTCAGATACTGTTAAACTCAAAAAAGATAAGAGAGTACCTTAAATATTTGAAATATGTCATTGTAGATGAACTCCATGAACTGGCCCAGAATGAAAGAGGGACGCAGTTAAGCATTTCTCTGGAAAGACTTGCAGAGTTGTCACCAAATTTTCAGAGGATAGGTCTATCTGCAACAGTCGGAAATCCAGAGGAACTAGCTAGATTTCTTTATAATACTGGTAATGTAGAAATTCTCAAAACATCCATGATAAAAACCATGGAGTTTGAGATTACAATTCCTGAAAAAGCCTCAGATGACATAGCAAGTAAGATGGGCTGTGAACCAGAGTATGCAGGGGCAGTTAAAAAAATTAAAGAACTGATTGAGTCCCATCAGGGTACACTTGTATTTGTGAATACAAGAAGTGTGGCGGAGGATATTGCATTTCGAATGTCCCTATATTATGGACAATTACCAGTAATGGTTCATCATGGTTCCCTTTCTAGAGAAACCCGGGAAGAGGCAGAGGCAAAATTCAAGAACAGGGAGATCAAAGGACTGATTTGTACATCATCTCTGGAACTTGGGATAGACATAGGTTCTGCAGATCTTGTAATACAGTTCAATTCTCCAAGACAAATAAACAAGTTGATTCAAAGGATCGGTAGGTCAGGTCACTGGATACAGAAAATCTCCAGAGGAATAATTCTCTGTGGAGACCTCATTGAAATGGAGGAAGCTATGGCAATAGTAGGACAGATCAACAACCAGATACTTGAACCGGTGTTTATCAGAGATCTGTCCTATGCAACAGTGGCAAATCAGATACTTTTAAGATCTCACGAGATGAGAAAGTTTAATGCTGAGAAATTCTACAAAATACTTATCAGAAGCTATCCCATGAGAAACCTATCCTATGAGGAATATCTTTCCATCATAGATTTTTTAAAAGTTTCAAGAAAGATCAGGTACGATTCTGTTAACGTTATGTCATCATCATCCTCGCTTGAATATTTCATAAATAATATTTCAATGATACCAAGCGAGAAGACATATAGGGTGATAGATGTAATCAACAGGAAATTTGTTGGAACACTTGACGAAAGATATGTACTGAATGAAATAGAACCCGGAGCTTATTTTGTTATGAGGGGTGCAACATGGAGAACAATAAGACTTGAGGAACAGAGTATATTTGTTGAACCTTTTCATACTGCTGCCCTCACCCCCAAATGGACGGGAGAGGATATACCTGTCCTTACAGATGTAACTGAAAGAGTTTCATTTAACAGGGAATTCTGCAATATAGATGAAAGCGTTGATCCCAGATCAAGAAAGAAACTTGAAGAGTGGCTGAAACAGGATCTTGCTCTTACAAGGAAGGTGTTCGTGGAGACCCATGGACAGGAGATACTTATACAGATACTATTAGGAACAAAGGGAAATTTTGCTCTTTCTGAGATAATAGGGTCCTTACTCACTGCCATAACAGGTGAAAGCGTTGAAACAGACTATTCTCCATACCACATTTATATGAGAACTGGTAAGAAATTGAGGTCAGCCGATATGGTTGAGATAATTAGACAGCTGAAGAATCATGATCTTGAAATTCTCATAGAAAATACTGTTAAAAGATCCAGATTTTTCAATGGAATATTCCTTTACGAGGCAAGAAAATTTGGAGTCATTAAGATGGATGCTGATCTTTCAAGAATGAGGATAGAGAAGATAATTGAATCTTATAAAAACACGGTTCTCTATGAAGACTGTATAAGGAAGATGATGAATGATTATATGGACATGGATACTGTGAATCTATTCATTAAAAACATTGATGATATTGAATTTGTTGAACGTGAAAACTTCAGCCAGGGATCAGAACAGTTCCTGTCTCATTATTCAGAGAGAATTGCACCATTAAAACCAACCAAGGCAATTATTGATTCGATCAGGGACAGACTACTAAATGAAGAGATGACACTGCTCTGCACAAAGTGCCTGTGGACACATACAGATAAGGTTAAAAATTTAAATAATTTTAGATGTCCTTCCTGTGGAAGCAACCTTGTTGCAGCAATTTCACCGTTCAGCAGAGATAGCATAAAGGAATCAATTGACCATGAAAAACTTACTCTTAAGGAGAAAAATAGCCTGACAAAGTCCATTCACATTCTAAGGGCAAGAGGAAAAACAGCATTAATGACCATGGCAGGTAGAGGAATAGGGCCAGAAATGGCTACAAGACTTCTTTCGGTTAGATATTTTGATGAGGATGACCTTATTAGGGAAATAATAAGACAGGAAACTGATTTTGCAAAAAATAGGAGGTTCTGGAACTGAGGGAGAATAAATTCGTCAGAGAAGTTGAATATGTTTTGAGGGACAATATTAATTCGCCTATTATTGTAGAGGGGGATCATGACGTTTCAGCGCTAAGGGAAATTGGTGTCACTGGAGAGATCATAAAAATCAACCAGGGTGTATCCATAGAAAATTTCTGCAGCAGAGTTTCTTCAGAACATACTAAAGTAATACTATTAACGGACTTTGATAGAAAGGGAATAGATCTTCAATCAAAAATATCCACTATTCTTCAGAGTTATGGATGCAAAGTGAACTCCAGATTCTGGTACTTTATAGACCACAGCTTTAAGATTAAGAGTGTTGAGGACCTTCCCTGGCTTCTTCGGGAAAATCAGTGAAATCCTCCATTTCAACCGGATAAAATCTTATTCCCTCTGGGGATGAATATTTAGCAAATTTTGCATTATATGCCATTTCTAGATTGTGGATTGTTAGAACATCTTCCTTATCTCCGAAGGCAACAACCTTACCTTCCCTGAAAAGAAGGATAGAATCAGATATTCTGTTAGCTAAGTTTATGTCATGCATTACAAGCAGAACACCCTTTCTCTTTTCCTTTAAAGAATTAAGAATCTTAATAAGAGTGCTAATTTTGTCAAGATCAAGAAATGACGTAGGTTCATCCATCATTATATAATCTGCATTCTGATAAATACCGCCGGCTATGGACACCATTCTTTTTTCTCCTCCACTCAACGTAGAGAAATCCCTATCGATGAACTTTTCTACGCCACATAGTTTTAGAGCATCTACAATTTCTTCATCACCACCCATTCTTGTAAAGCCAGAAATCTCCATAACATCCCTTACTGTAAAACCCATGGGGTCCGGAATTTCCTGTTGAACATAGGAAATTTTTCTTGCTACAACTGATGGCTTCAATTTCCTAAGATTGTCGCCATCCACAATTATGGAACCTCCAATCAGGGGTATATAACCACTGATTGCTGTGAGTGTCGAAGTTTTCCCTGAACCATTTTTTCCGCAGATTGAAAGGATTTCTCCAGGGGAAAGTTCCATGGAGACAGGACCTATCTCAAGCTCACCTCGCCTGAAACGAATGTCATTCAGTTCAAGCACTGTAATACCCCCTTTTTGATATTTTGGCCATAAGAATCATGAAAAATGGTACACCAATTATGCCCGTGATAATACCTATGGGTAAAACCTCTCCCTTTATGATCAAATGTGCAAGATCATTGCTGAGAATAAGGAATGTTGCACCAAGAATAGCAGAGGAAGGGATCACATACTTATTGGAACCACCATACAATAATCTTGAAACATGTGGGAATATTAGACCTACAAATCCGATGAGACCGCTAATTGAAACACATGCAGATACTGCCACTGTGGTAAGCCCTATGGCAGCGAGTTTAGATTTTTCGGCATTTACTCCTACAGACTTTGCGTAAATCTCTCCCATCTGGAGTGCGTTTAACTGCCTGTACATTGACCCCAGTATAAGGGAAGTTACAATAACCAGAGGTACAACGATCATGTCATCAAGCCAAGAAATACCTGAAAGCGATCCAAGAATCCAGTAAAATATCCTATTCTCAAGAGCCGGTTTCGAATAAAGCAATAGGGCCACAAATGATGTTGCAAAAAGTGATATGGCGATACCTGTAAGCAGGAATACAACAGGAGGAGTTCTCCCATTTCTAAAGGATAAAACATAAACACCTGAAACAATAAGTATTGCGAATATAAATGCAAATATGGGTAATGTGAAAATTCCGAAAACTGTTATTCCAAAAACTATTGCAATGACAGCTCCAAGGGTTGCCCCACTGGATACTCCTGTAATATATGGCTCAGATATGGGGTTCCTAAAAATACTCTGGATAACAGCACCTCCCACGCCTAGGGAAGCTCCAACAGCGGCTGCCCCAAGAATCTCGGGTTCTCTCAGCTGAGTTACTATAATATAATCAGAATATTTTACGGAACCTACATTGATTCCGATCTGCTCTCCTACTGAGCGCAGTATGGTAAAAAATTCAACATTTACCGACCCTACCCCCAGAGAAAGGAAAAATGATAGGAAAAAGGCTATAATTGAAATTGAAAATATGGTATACGTTCTACCATGTGATACCATTAATTTCCTAATCTGTTTATTTTTAAACATTAACATCCTCATAGATACTCTGAACCTGTGGAGGTTCTGGATTGTAATTTAATTCAAATGGAAATTTAGGAAGTTTGACTGTTATGTGATATACTTCATAGATCATCCATTCTATGGCAAATATATTTCTGAAGTTAGGTTCTGAGAAAAGATTTGTATTAAATGCAGTATAGATCGTATTATTCTTATAAGCACCAGTTGAATCAAAGGGTTCTTTGTCAAGATCGGATTGATTAAAGCATGTTCCAAGAAGTATTACCTGAGGATTTGAGTTTACTATGTTTTCATTTGATATCTCATAGAAACCAGATCCATTTGCTATATTATTTAAATGAGAGTAATTGAACATAGCATTCACAAATGTACCTTTTCCAGTGGTCCATGTTGCACCATTCTCAACACACATTGCATATAGCAATGTCTTGCTGACAACACTTACATTAGAGAATTCATTCAATGATTCCCTCATCCAGTTATTGAGAAGTGTTGCATTCTTCTGGTTGCCAGTTAATTCACCCAGCAACGTGTTCTGAGCCATTATTTGTGTAAATGTAGAATTCAATCCTGCGCTGAGAAATATATAATCAATACTTGCGTTCAGAAGTTCCTGCACCTCACCTGGTGGATAAGAGCTAAATGAAATAACCGCCTGTGGAGAAAGATTTACTATCTGTTCAATACTCATATCTGGATAACATGTCATATTTGGTAAATTACTCTTTGGATATGTTGTGTAAGGACCCTTTCCCAGAACATCTTTGAATGCCCCTATGGCATAAAGTGTAGCACTTGCCGCCGGATCGAGTGAAACGATCCTGTTCAGATGAATGCCAGAAACGTTTGAATTTACAGTTATTATTCGTCCCTTTTTCGAGCTGGAAATGTGCTCATATTCGATCGCACCAATTGCTGATAAAATCACAACAATAACAACAATAGTTGCTATTATTTTCTTGCTGCCTTTCATTCTGTTATTTGTTTCCATATGAAGTCTCCTTTACAAAAGTGAAATTTAATTCATATTTATAAAGTTATCTTCATAACAATTATAGTGTTCGTCTAAATAAAATATCTTTAACAAAAACTTTTAAATGGATAGCTAATACCATAAGTGTGCCAGAATCCTTCACTCAACAATTGAAATATTATGAGCTTAAAAAGAGCCAAAAAGCCCTAGTATCACTTAGTTTTCTATGTCTCTTCAAGGGTAAGGAAACTCTTCTTGAAGATTCTCTGAATAGCATTGTTGATATAGCTGAAGAGTCTGGAATGGATTATGAAATAATAATAGTAAATACCACG
>JAMDCG010000094.1:3652-7883 GCA_023489425.1 Thermoplasmatota archaeon | reverse complement strand
TGAAATCTCTATTCTTTTCAGCGGATTCTATTTGGGAATGCAATTTAGCGTCTTTTTCAATAAATTTCCGGTGTTTTTCGTTTATGTTATCTTTCAGCCTTTCCGTCTGATCCATATCCAGACGATTCTTATTTTCCTCCAGAATCACATTTTTAAGTTCTTCCTCCTTTCTGGCCTTCTCATCATTTGTCTTTTTAAGATCATCTGTGAGATATTCATACTGGCCGATCCTTTCAGACATGCCTTTAACAATTCTGTCAACCTCGCTAAACGCCTTATCGTAATTTTTTAATCCAATGATCTCATTGAACACATCCTTTCTTTCGGCTGGTGATTCTTTAACAAGTGAATCTATTTGCCCCTGATCAACATAAATTGAATTTATGAAGGCACTTTTTGAAATGCCCATAATGTTCTGAATTTCATTAGAGACAGCACTTGCACCCTCGGCTAACTTCTGGCCATCCATAAGAAGTGCAGCGCTTCTTGTAGTCTCCCTATCCTTTTTATTCTCTATCTGTCTGTATACCTCATATTCATGAGTACCTATTCTGAACCTGACCTGTATATTTGCCATTGTTGAATTGTAAGAAACCACTCTCTTTCTCTCACTCTCTCCCTGACCGAAGAATGCGACCTTTATGGCCTCAAAGATGGATGATTTCCCCGATCCATTCTGTCCCAGTATGATGTTAATTCCAGTACCAAGATTTACATCACTATGACTGTGTGATAGGAAATTTTCCATCTTCACATTTTCAATGATCATTCAAAATCTCCTCACATATCTTCAATATATCCTCATCACTGTGTTTTCCTTCCTTTATCAAATTGTATATTGATAGTGCCATGTTGCCCTTTTTCTCATCACCAAAATATTTGGTGAATATTGATTCTATACTTTCTTCAAAAGATGGTGACATTTCAACAGCCTCTGCATTCTCTTCTATTATAGGCTGTCTGATTATGAATTTCTCCCTGTATTCACCAAGCTTTTCCCTCATGTATTTCACATTAGGCTTACCATGTATATGCATGGTGATTACCGGTTTCTTTTCAAATTCCTGATTATTAAGTTCGTCCAGTTTCTCAAGACATTCATCCAGGGTTCCTGTAAGATCTCGCTGGACCCTGACACTCTTCAGGATCACCCTTTCCATCTCTGTTTCATCCCCATCTGTATCAATAATATTAACACCCTTTCCCTGTCTTGTTAATCCTGAAATCTCATTTGTGCTTTTCACCTCAGTTGAACCTGCATAACAGAAAAGTGACCTTCCAAATTTTTTCTTTATGAACTGGTGTATATGGCCAAAAGCCAGATATGTGTAATTTACAGGAAGGTCTTCTTCCCTTGCCTCTGAGCTTTCCGGAGGGAATAATGGGGATATTGCCTGATGGGACATAAATACGGAAATTTTGTGCTCCGATGCCTCCCTGCTTGCCCTGTCATATTCATTCTTCAACTGTTCTCTTTTGAATAACTTCATATTGCTGACGCCACCGATGAATACTTCCTCATTTCCTTTCCTGAATATTGTACTTTCAAATCCCTCAAGTCCCAGTATTTTCAGTCCAAAAAGATCGAAAAGGAGGTGAGATGGATTATCCCTTACCTTTGGTCTGTCATGATCACCTGCAATGGAGAATACTGGAATATTGTTCTTTTGTAACAAAATCATAGATTCTTCAGCAACCCTTAGTGCCCTGTTGGATGGTCTTGCTGAATCAAACAGATCACCGGTATGAACTACGAAATCAACGTCCCTGTCTATTCCTATTTGTATGCCCTCCCTGAAGGCGTCATAGAAATCCAGTTCCCTTTCTGGAATTCCATACTGCACCGAGCCTAAGTGTGTATCTGAAATATGCAGGAACCTGACCGTTCACACCAGCCCCCTTATGAAATCTCTATTCTTTTCAGGTGAGGTGGCCTTTTCCCTCAGCATTCTTGATTCCTTCATCAATGGCAGTATATCTATATCACCACCACCCTCTCGTGTTTCCCTTCTCCTGACCTTTATTATTACAGGAAATCTGACGAATTCCCCAACAAGTACAGCCTCTCCCGTATTCAGTGAAGGAAGGTCATTTATGATTGATTCACTAACACTCTCGCAGGATTCCTCAATTGCCTTCTGATCCATAGGATTGGTAACACGCAGAATTATTTGCGAGTTGCACTGGCTCAACACATCCTGATCTATCTTTCCAGGC
Source organism: Thermoplasmatota archaeon (assembly GCA_023489425.1). The sequence goes on along the minus strand of JAMDCG010000094.1, from coordinate 5,666 downwards.
CTCTGGGTGATCACAACAAGAAATGTTCCAAATTTTCTTCCTTCTGCTGCTATTTTCTTAATCAGTAGGGGTAATTTTCCAACTGTCTCTCTCCCAACAAAATTATGTGCCTCTTCTATGAAGAAAAAGACGGGATACCTGAAATTTCCTGATGTTTTCTGGTCGTATATCTCATCCAGAACCTTCAGGCAGAAATATGATATTATGTCCTGATCAAGACCTGAAAGATCCAGAATGGAAAGCTGGCCAGGTCTCAGGTAAGATTCGACTGGTGTTGTAACATCGGTAAATATATCCTTTACAGCCTTGAGCAGGGCTATTCTCCCAGCAATCTTTGATTTATCCTGGAGAGGCATCGATTCATAGGCTCGCATGAAATCCTCAAAATTTCCCTTTCCCTTAATATTGGAATATAGACGCCTGACGATCTCCCTCATGTTTGTCCACTGCTCATCGATCCTCATTATGTTGAACAGATCATCCTCCTCAAGGTCCTGAAATCTCAGTGAGAATCGTTCAGTTAGGGAATTGAGTTCAGTTCCATACCGGCCTGTGCTCATTGGTGTTTTGAACACCTTCGTTATATTAGCCATGGATTTGCTCGCCTTCATCAGCGAATAGTCCGCATGTGGATCTAATACGACTATTGTAGCTCCGGCTTTTGCAAGTTCTTCTATAAGAACTGCAGCCGTATTACTCTTTCCTGCTCCTGTTTGTGCCATAATTGCAACATGCCTTCTCATACCGTTTATGGATATTCCCGTTCTCACATTATCATAATCTGTAAGTGATCCAAGTTCAAGATTTCCATCCTCACTGTAACCGAAGAGGGTCTTCATCTCGCTCTCAGTTGATCGCCTTACTGGTGTTCCGGGTCTTATGAGTTCTCTGTTGCTTTTCAGAACTCTTCCATCATCAGTTATTGATCCAACTGTTCTGGCCCTTGCAACATCTACTATCTCTCTTATTTTGGTGCTGTTCAATTTCTTAACGGTCTCAAAATCTATACCCTGTCCAATGAGATCACTGAACGAAAGAAGCTTTTCAACTCTCCCTATAATGCTTCTTCCCTGCTGCACCACTGTTATATATTCCCACCTTTTGAGCACTGCTTCTGGACTGATCACGAACTGAAAATACTCGCTTTCGCTCTGTCCCGTTACGTATCCTATATCAAAATCTGATTCTTGCACGTCTTTCACCTCTTGTTTCAACATATTCTGATCCAGCCATTTTTATGAAAAGTTTCATAATAATATCCTCAGTTTCCTCCCTGTGGAATTTTACCCTCTTGTCTGCAAGTGATATCCACAGGTTGTGATTTTTCAAACCTGTATAACCCCACATAATCCATGATACTATATCCCTGTGATCCAGATCAGACCCATCTGGTATGATGAAATCAACCTTCATAGGTGTATCGTCCATGGATGGAAGAACATGCATGGTATAGAATGATATCTTTTGATCCTTTGTGATTTCTCTTTCCACTAATATGGGCTCAGTATATCCTGGATTCTGCACTATAGATTTTATTAAGAGATGATCAGTTATTGACTGTTTTCTCACACTTTCAGGTACATTGCTGTCTGTTTCCATTATAGTTCTTTTGAGAATCATAGTTTCAGAACTCTTACCTATAAAGATCAGAATGACTTTTTTTTCTTTAACGGTTCGAAGGAAATCTACAAGCTTTTCTGTGTACAGAGAATAAATATCAGGTAGATCAGTATCAAATTTCTTTGTCCTCCAGTAAAGCCTGCCGGAAAGTGATCCATCCATAATGCATATTTTTGCGTCTTTCTCCAGCATTGACCTTGTTGCTACTATATGCTCGAGATTCTCCATTATTCTCTTTATGAGCTCACTTTTCTGCTCTCTGTCCACGTGAATAAGATGAAAACTATCCTCCTCAAGCTCTTCTCCTTCTATTTGGGAAACAGCCCTTGCAACTACAAGCTTCTGTCCATTATACAGTTCTCTTGAAAATTCTGAACCATCTGTTGCACTGATT
>JAMDCG010000094.1:0-3338 GCA_023489425.1 Thermoplasmatota archaeon | reverse complement strand
GGATTTTTCTCATTCTTATCTGTTACTCCAAGGAAATAGAATGCTCCAGGAACCTGCTGCACATAGTATGCAAAGTCCTCCCCTCCCATCTGGGGCTTTGGATGTATTATGTTTTTCTCTCCCACAACCTTCCTTGCCACACTTTCTATAACTGACACAACCTCAGAATTATTTATTACAGCAGGATATCCGCGCAGAAATTCAAACTCAAACTCCGCCCCGTATGTCTTGCATAAATTGCTAACCATTTCCCTAAGGAAATTCTCACTCTTCACCCTGTCCTCCTCAGTGAATGTCCGGACTGTTCCTCTCAGTTCTGTATGGGGTGCAATAACGTTATACCTGAATCCTGAATCCATTCTACCAAATGTAATTACAGATGCTTCTGTTGGATCAAGTACTCTTGACACTATTGTTTGCGCCTGTACTACAAGCATGGCACCGATCATCAGTGTATCAACACCTGTATGGGGGTATGCTCCATGCCCACCCTTGCTGTGTATCCTTATTCTGAATTCATCCGCGTTGGCCATGCACTCCTTTGGAAAAATTGCTACAGTTCCACTTGGAGCACCGGACATGACATGCTGGCCTACTACATAATCAACATTTTTTAGAGCCCCGGCCTTTATCAGTTCTACAGCCCCACCTGGAGGCATCTCCTCTGCTCTCTGAAAGAGAAGTCTAACAGTACCATTAAACTGATCTCTCTTCTGCATCAATGATTTCGCTACACCCAGCAGCATTGCCATATGAGAATCATGGCCGCAGGCATGCATCACACCATCATTTCTTGACTTGAAGGATATATCATTTTCTTCCCTGATGGGAAGTGCATCCATATCGGCCCTAAGAGCAACGGTTTTTCCCTCAGAACTTCCCTTAATATCTGCATACAGGCCACCCTTAGGAACTACATGGGGTCTCAGCCCCATGTTTTCAAGTTCCTCTATTATCCTTTCCTCTGTCTGTTCTTCCTGAAAACTCAACTCTGGAAATTCATGAAACTGTCTTCTCATCGTAATTACATACTTATCAATATTTGACAAATCATCTGCCATAATGCCAAATATCTAATTCTGATAATAAAGATTGTTGTATGTTATTTACTACTGCTTAAAGATAGATTGGTACAGGAGTGAATGAAAGTATGAAAAGTATGAGAACCAGTATTCCGACACCTATTTCCAGTGCACCTATTGGTGATGTATCATCAAGGGCTGGTGGATGATTTAACCCAAGGAAAAGTACAAGAATCGCTATAAGTAACCAGCCGGTGTAACTTAATCCAAGATAGAAGAGGACAAGAATGAAAAAGTAACTCAGATATATTGCTTTTCTTCCAAGCATCCCTCTAACGATGTGGCCACCGTCTAACTGCCCAACAGGAAACAGGTTCAGGGCAGTTGCGAATATTCCAACCCAGACGGATATTGTCATTGGAAAAAATGGAGTTGTAACTGGCATTAACAGTCCAAGAACATGATAAATAAATGGATAATGAAGGAAATATGGGATAAAATGATGATAGAGTGGCATTGTCTTCTGAAGATAGTTTGCAACAAACAGAAGGGGGAAGGCGGTTGCAAAACCTGCAATTGGTCCAGCCGCTCCTATATTTGTCATTACCTTTCTGTTTGGAAAAGGGTCTCTTAAGGAAATGAAAGCACCAAATGTACCTATAGAATATGCCAGTGGGATAAAAGGAATGAAAAAAGGAAGGGAAGCCCTAACCTTATAATGTCTTGCAACAATGAAGTGACCAAATTCATGCACTCCCAGTATGGTCAGAAGTGGAAGTGTAAAAAATACAAAACCGTACAGTACAGTTCTCCAGAAAACATCTGCACCAGGTTTTATGAAATCTCCGGTAAAATAATATCCAGCATATAGTGTGGATAGTATGGTAAGAATAAGCATTATGAGGTTTACCTTACTGGATACAAATTTCTTCTCCCTTCCCATTGAAACCTGAACATAATGTTCGTAGCTGTTAACCATCTGCGGAATATAACCCATGGATATTAGTTTCTGACTCAATTCAGAGAACTTCTTCGTTATTAATGGGTTATCTGAATCCAGAAACATGAACTTAATGGAGAGTGGATTTACCTCTATTTCATAGGTATAAATGTAATTCTTTACAACGTCTACCACTTCTCGAACCTTGGGGTTTTCGAGTTCAATGTTTCGATCACTATCCATGTATAACCTCTTGATCTTTTCCCCGTTCTAACGGGACCCATTCATTTTCCTGGTTCCTCTGACCCCCGGGGAATTTTTCGCCAGCCTCTGATCGGCATTTCATAGCAGGAATTAGATCCTATACTAGTGCAGAGGCCCATATGGCGAGGCGATTTATTGCCCTGTGTCGTCATATAAACTCATGAGATCATTTATACTAATCTCAGGGCGTTTCAGATATGGAAACATTTTAATTAAGGTTTGTTGATAAGAATTTTAAACAAAAATGGAGACTGTAATGTATTAAAACCTGCTGGAAAATAGAATAAATATGTGAGGCTATATGTTTAAGAATGAAAACGAATTTTATAATTATGGTGTTTTTATGGACGAAGATCAGGTAAAAAAAAGGGAGGCAATAGTAAGAAATGTTTTGTACAAGAATCTAATGGAATCATATATCCCCTTTCCGATGGACAGAAAAATTTCCACCCAATGGGCTGAACAGATGAACATCCCAAGAGGTGGGAAAGTCATAATCTACACGTCATTCATGTATCAAATGGCAACCATTTTTAAGTCATATGAAAAATATATCCCTACTTTCGGTTCATTTGGAACTTCAAGAATAGTTGCATCAATCGGTTCCAAGCTGATCAGACCAAAGAAAGAGGATGTGGAAAGAGCAGACAGCATACTGAAGAATATTTACAGAATGATTTCAAAAAACGTTGAAAATGTAGGATATCTTTATGAGGATGAACCATACAGTGGTTCTCTCCTTCTGGAACTAGGGTTTATCGATGAGTTCAAGGAATATGGACTGAAGGTAGAATCTTTCTTAAAACAGAAGGGTGTAGAATCCATAATCACTGTTGATCCACATACAACCAACACACTGAATAACCTGAAAAGATATATTGGCTTTGATATACCATTTACTTCATACCTTAAAATCATAAGAAATGGAAATGGAAAGGGATCATTTGCTCTCCATGACTCATGTCTTTACTCTCGTTTTCTCGATATGTACGATAGTGTGAGAGTTCTACTGAAAGATTCTGGGGTAGAACTAAAGGAAGACCCAGTTGTGACAGGAAAGGGCAGTGGTTTATGCTGTGGAGCACCAATGGGTCCCCTAAGTGATCATCTCA
>JAMDCG010000072.1 GCA_023489425.1 Thermoplasmatota archaeon | reverse complement strand
CATCGGCAAGAAATCCCATGGAGAGATTACCTGCCGGAACAACCAGTGGGCCGATTAAAAGAAATATTAGTTTTCCTGTGTGATTGAGATTTCCTATTATGGACCCAGACGCAGCAAGCGGTCCAATTGTGCCAACTATACCCCAGAAAATAAATGCAAAGGATGTTGATGCAAGAAGAGATGTTCTATATTTATTCATATAGAATACCTCCATAAAATAAATCTATTACAGACAAACTCCTTTTTACGATATCGTATGTTGTATCCATCTTCTCCCTCCGCCGGCATTACCCGGGTCAGGTTCAAAGGGTCGATCTTCTGATCCTCTCAGCCAATGGCTCCCCTGAACTTAACCTAATTTTATCAAATTATTAAACTGTTTTGTTTTAATAATGGTATCTTAGTATAGTTCTCCCCTGACATTCATCATGAGGTAAAATATGAATAACTCTTTTATAACACAATGTCCCAATTCGAAATAATGGATATTTTTTTAAGCTGGATATGCATATTTAGCTGATGAAAATAAGTCTTAGAATAATTTCATCCTCATACAGAACTTCAGATACTGTTTTGGAGATATTTGGGAGGACAATCGACGGAACATCAGTAACGGTCCTGTGTGGTGGTTTCGATCCATATTTTGATGTTATAGAGCCGAATGAGCAGGAGATAGAAGGAATCAAGAAGAATCAAGAATTCAAGAGAATGGAGAACCTTGAACTATGGGTCAAGGGAGAGACAAGAAAAGCAATAAGAATTTATGTTAATCATCCATATAAAGTGCCAGAACTGCGCTCCCTTTTTGTTTCCACAGTAATGGCTGCAGATATACCTTTTCACCACAGATTCATCTACGATCTTGACCTTGGGGCCTGTATTGAGGTAGAAGGTGAGGAAGTCATTGACAGAAATAGATATCATACCGATATGGTTTTAAAAACCGATATTAAAGGCATAAGAACAACTGATGATTTCACACCTGATGTAAGGGTACTTAGCTTTGACATAGAGAATGCATTTCCACCAGATGAAGGTGACACTTATGGAAAGATCATAGTAATAGGCTACTCTATAAGAAGCAAAAAGGGGGCAGAAACCGAGAAAGGTGCCATTACGGGAGAAGAGAAGGAAATTCTTTCAAATTTTAATAAGCTTATTCTGGAAAAGGACCCTGATATTATTATAGGATACAACATAGATGGGTACGATCTACCTGTAATTGAATACAGGATGGAACGGTACAGACTCACACTTGATATAGGACGGGACGGATCAAAGGCAAGGAGGATGAACGGCCAGTTCTGGAGGGTAAAGGGAAGGATAATAAGTGACGTATGGTGGAATGTAAAGAAGATCCTGAAACCAAAACATGAAACTCTTAATTATGTTGCAATGGAACTCCTGAACGAAGGAAAGGATGATGTTGACAGGCTTAACATTATGGAAGAATACAAGAACAGACCTAAGGAAGTCATTGACTATTGTATTAAGGATGCAGATCTAACACTGAGGATCATGGAAAAGATGCGGGTTGTTGATAGAAATATGTTCATGTCTACTGTTACCAAACTTCCACTGGAGGATACAACAAATGGCGGAACAAGTAATTATGTGGATTCTTTGCTCATAAGACTGGCAACGCAAAGGAATATTGCAGTTCCAATGACAGCAAGTCAGGCGCTCAAGGACAGGGCAATAGAAGGCGGCCATGTGGAGTCAATAGGAGCAGGACTGTATGATATGGTGATAGTACTGGACTTCAAAAGCATGTATCCATCCATAATTATGAAATACAATATATGTTTCACCACATTAAGTGAAAAAGGAACTATTATTTCGCCTACAGGGGCAAGATTTCTGGATCCATCTGTGAGGAAAGGACTAATTCCTGAATTATTGCAGACTCTAATGGCAAGAAGGGATCAGGTAAAAAAGCAGATGAAGCAGGCCACGGGAGACGAAAAGGACTATTTAGACGGAGTGCAGAATGCCATTAAAATTCTAATGAACACCTTTTATGGTGTCCTCGCTTCTTCATTTTACAGATTCACAAATCCAGAACTTGGTAGCTCGGTTACTTCCTTTGCAAGAAATACGATCATGGGTCTCATTGATAAACTCAAGAAAAAGGATCTAAAGGTGATATACGGTGATACAGATAGCGTTTTCATTGAGTCAGGAAAGAAGGAGCTGACTGATGCGATAAAAATGGGAAATGATCTGAGCAAAGAAATTTCTGACGATTTGCACATTCTGATCGAGTTCGAAAAAATTATGGATCCTTTCTTTTCACATGGAGCGAAGAAGAGATACGTGGGGAAGATAGTCTATCCTATGGATAGTGCTGGAGAAATGCTTGTGAGAGGATACGAGGTTAGGAGAACTGACTCCTTTGATATGCAGAGTGAACTGCTTGAATCGGTGTTTGATTCATTGATGAAAAAAGATGTATCAGGGGCAAGAAAAAATGCAGTAGACGTTATAGAAAGAATGATCAGTGGGGATAGGAGCATAGATATATCTAAACTGGTTATTTCAAGGTCGGTTAAGGATTCAGCATCCTATGCAAACGCTGATTCCATGGCAAATGTGAGAGCCGCAAGAAAACTGCAGGAAAGAGGTGAAAGGTTCATACCTGGAATGAAGGTTTCCTGGATAGTTACCAATAGCAGGGTAACACCACAGGAAGTGGAACCATATATTGATGGAGAGAAATTTGAGGACGAACCTGACTGGCTTTATTACGCAAAAAGGGTTGAGGAAACTGTAAACAGAGTGTTTGAGAGTCTCGATGAGCCCATACACCTGGTGGAGCAGGGTTCCAAATCTGGGAAAAGGCAACAGGCTGTGCATAACAGCAAGAATACAACACTTGATAGTTTCATGGAGGGATAGATTGTTTGATTTTGTTGTCATTGGGGGAGGACCCAGTGGCTCCTATTGCACTCAAAGGCTGGCGAAAAGAGGGTTTAAGGTAGCACAGCTTGAGGAGCATCAGTCCATCGGAAAGCCTGTTGAATGCACTGGTCTTGTTTCAAGAAGAGTGACTTCAATGGTAAAGACGGATTCAGTGGTAAACAAAGTCCATGGTGCAAACATATACTTTCCAGATGGCAACCACATAAGAATTGGAAAGGAAGAGGAAACCATGGTGCTGGAAAGGGATCGTTTTGATCAGGATGCAGCTGCCATGTCCATAGGGAATGGTGCAGAGCTAATGTTAAATGCAAGGGTAAAGGACATAAGGAGACAGGATAGGAAAATGAAGATCACCATGAGGAGAGATGGAAACATAGAAGAAGTTGAGGCTCTTGCAGTTGTAGGAGCAGACGGGGCAAACAGTATCACAAGAAAGGTACTGTTCCCTGATCAAAGGTTCAGGAGGATTGTTTCCGCGTATCAGATCGATGGTGCTGATAGGATGGAAGATCAGGATAATGTAAACGTCTTTCTTGGTAATAAATTCAGCAATGGCTATTTTGCATGGGGTACTCCGGCTGGAGACTTCTCTCGCATTGGAACTGCTGGATTTGGATTAACAAGAGAAAAATTCAATTACCTTTACAAAAGGTATCTAAATCCAAATAAAATATCAATAACCGGCGGCCCTATTCCCATAAGTTTCCTCAGAAGACCATATGGTGATGGTGCATTGTTAGTTGGAGATGCAGCAGGTATAGTGAAACCACTCAGCGGCGGTGGAATCTATACTGGAATGGTCTCAGGAGAAAAGGCTGCAATAACAATGGAACGGGCATATGAAAAGGAGGATTTTTCAGAAGGAACACTTTCCCTATACAACAAACTGTGGAAAAAAGAATTAGGTGCAGAACTTAAGAGAGATTTCAGGATACAGAAACTATACTCAAGAATCACTGACACCTCATTTAACATCATAGGCAGAAAGATAACCACTGAGAGAATGACACATTTAATCAATACCATAGGGGATATTGATTATCCCTCAAGAGTTGTTCTTAAAATGCTCATCAGGAATCCATCCATAGTTAGAAACGTATTATTTCCAAGGAAAGAAAAGAATGCAGAACGAAACTAAGTACTCATTTTTAATCATAATAGCAACTCTTTCGTGGGGAGTCACATTTCCACTGATCAAGATTTCACTGGAATACATGTCTCCTGTAATATTTCTTGCCATTAGGTTTTTGATATCAACAATTGTGATGATTCCATTCATAAAAAACAGGAGTGATCTCACAGGATTGAGGCAGGGATTTATTGCCGGATTCTTTCTGTTTCTTGGATATTACTTCCAGACCATAGGACTATATTTCACGACACCTGCTATTTCGGGATTTGTTACCGGCCTTTACATAGTACTTGTTCCAGTAATTGCATACCTTATTTATCGCCAGAGAATTTCAAAAAGTGATCTATCGGCCGTAACTCTTGCATTTGTTGGTCTTTTGATTATTACAGTGGGAGAGGTAAGTAACTTTTCACTTCAGCTAGGAGATCTTCTTACTTTCATATGTGCCGTTGGATACGCAATGCAGATAATCTATGTTTCAAGGAATAATAAGCTGGATATGGTGAAATTTACCTTTTTTCAAATGGCAGCAGTTTCACTTTATTCAACCATAGCAATACCTACCTTTAAGATATATTTCAACTTTTCATCTCCAATTCTCATCTTTACTATCGCTTTCACTGCAATTTTTGCAGGGGTTGTGGCATATTTTATAACCAACAAGGCACTGGTTTACGTGAAGCCTGAAAAGGCAAGCATAATAATGGTTTCAGAACCAGTGTTTGCTGCAATTTTCTCAGTCATACTTACAGGAATACCACTTTCCTATTACACTATTGGAGGGGGAGCTCTGATGGTTATCGCAATGTTAATGACAATAGTGCTTGTATGAACTCCATCCCTAAGTATATATTATATTGGTGAAAACTTAATAACTATCTAAGAAACTTGGAATCAATTAAATAATCATTATTAATACACACTAACGGCAACTTCACCTTACGCTTTTAATATAAAAAATCTTGATAGAAGGATATGGATCCTAAGTATGACAAGGTTCATTCGTGCCTTTGGAAGGGGTTCAACTTTCATTTTCCTACCTTTAATCTTCATAATAGTTTATCACATAAGTTTTATAATTACCGGTCTTTTTCTGGGTTCTGCCACACTTCTAATGGCTTTTGTCCAGTATTACTCTGGGATACTGACAGACAGGATCGGTAGAAGAACAATTCTTGTATATTCCCAAATACCAGCAGTGGTTTTCTATCTGCTGATCTATTATACGGTTGCAAATCCGTATTATTTTGTTCTCCTGCTTGGATCATGGTACGGAACAATAATAATAAACTCAATACAGTACCCGGCAGTACAGGCTTCTGTAGCAGATATAACATCGGTAAGAGACAGACTTTCAGGTTACACGATAATGAGGATAATGGCTAATCTCGGTATTGCCATAGGGCCACTGCTTGGGGCATATCTAGCATACTTTGGACTCCAATACATATTCCTGGTATCCAGCGCTGTTACCGTGGTGGAAATTTTCATGCTTTATTTCCTAATGAGGGAAACCTATGTTCCATCAGATCACATTCAGGTAATGAAAGGGGAGTTGAGCAGGACATATATGAAGGACAGATTTTTCGTCGTTTTCATAATTATAGGGGTACTTCTACAGATTTTCATGAGACAAAGAGGATCAACATTTACAGTTTATACAATCGTATTGCAGAATCTTCCTTATATGTATCTTGGATATATATGGGCGCTCAATGGGATACTGGTAGTGACTCTTCAGTTTCCATTACTGAGGCTTATGACGAAGGTTGGAAATCCAATGATGTGGAGAGGCGTCGGAACACTTTTTTATGCTATCTCTTTCCTCGTTCTTACAGATTCAACTGCATTTCTAATACTGGCACTCTTTATGACCATATCAACCTTTGGTGAGGATCTACTTTCCCCAACCACCCAGAGTATTATCACCACTCTTGCACCAGATAATATGAGGGGCTCCTATGTTGGCGTTTACAACTTATATTCAAGTTTTGGAGGGTTTGCAGGTGCAATTATCGGACTATATCTTCTGTTTGTTTTACAGAGTGTTTCAAGCACATACTGGTTCTACATTGCTATAGGTACTGTGGTGGTCGCGGTTATGTATATGTTCATAAGTGGTATGTTCTCCCGTAGAATGAAGGAAATGGAGGAAACTGTAATTTCAAGCAATGTCGGATGAGAATGTGAAGGAATATTAATAAACCTGTATCATCCTACCATAATGGGAAAAGTATCATGATAATTTTGAAAAGGGTCTATGATCTTGAGGATGGAGACATTGGGACAAGAATTCTGGTTGAAAGATTGTGGCCAAGAGGCATGAAAAAAGATTCCCTTAAATTGTTCTGGTGGGCAAAAGATATTGCTCCTTCCACGGAACTTAGAAAATGGTTCAATCACGAGGATCAAAAGTATGCTGGGTTTAGGGAAAGATATATGGAGGAGCTAGGGCATAACAAAGACATCCAAAAAATTGTAGAGATATGTAACAAAGGGGATGTTATTTTCCTGTACAGTGCAAGTAATGAAAAGCACAACAGTGCTGTAGTACTTAAAGAATTTATTGAAAAAAATAGCCATAACTATTAAAATTCTTAAAAAGTGATAGCACAAACTCTTAACTTGTGGTCTCCTGTATGTGATGATTGATTGTAACAGCAACACCATCTTTGTACATTCTCATTTCCCGTCCGGATACCATTGCCCTGCCAACAGCAATAAGTGAGTCATCAGGATCCACAACAAGAACATCATTCAGTGGAATTATTCCCATGTCATTTTGTTCTACGAATTTGAAGAAAACACTTTTTCCCTGAGAATTATATGTTGCACTTTCCCTGGTGACCATCACTCTATTATTCATTCCTTTAGAAACCTCATGTAATTTAAGCCCTCCTTCAAAGGTGAGACCTATAAAGCCATCATGGGCCCTCATGGTTGCAAGTATACTATCATTCCTCGAAATAGTCCTGATCCTGCCTGTTGCTTTTGAAACTGTAATTTTGCAGTCATCTGGAAATATACTTTTACCATTTCCTTTTCCAAACTGGAAATCTGCAACTCTTCTAAGTTTTTCAAGGTTGAAATTTCTGACCTTTTCATAACCATTATCTCTCCTGAATAATGTTCCTTTAGTTTCTTTCTCATAACCCGAAATCACCTGTTCCACAGGATATATCTCTTCCATCTCCACAGGGATTTTCAATCCGTACCAGTTAATACAGAAATTCTCTTCTGATTTTTCATAAACATTCCTCACAAAATCCTGGCTTAGTCTCGCTGGTTTCCACTCCCTGGATGATAAGGTGCTGTAAGTACCCTTTTCAGGTTCAAGCTTCTTTAATCTAATCCCATAGGGTGACCTGTTAGTCTCTGTTCCAAAGTGGAAGAGTGGACTCTTCCTGTAAAGTTCAAAGTAAGGTTCTATTCTTTTTGAATGTGTCAGTATTCTTTTAAATGCGGAATATAACGAAGGATGTGATCTGGATTTAGATTCAATATATTGCCAGAGTGTGTTTTCTCTAATTCTTTCCCTTATTTCGGATAGTTCCTGGAAAATTGCAAATAAATTGTGTTCAGCAAGGATTGAATATCTTTCTTTTTCGTCAAGAGATTTTATTTCCTTTATCGTAAATCTTTCATTTAGTGGACTCCAGTAGGGAAGCTCTGTCACATCTGCCAGATATCTTGTGCCTTCGGTGTAAAGAAGTCTGTCATCCCTTGCATATTTAACGTAGGATGCCGAATCAAACATATCAACTCCAAGAAGTACTGCCATTCCCATGAACATAGGATGGCCACCTCCAAATAGGTGAACGGGCTTTGAGAAGTC
>JAMDCG010000037.1:32226-32857 GCA_023489425.1 Thermoplasmatota archaeon | reverse complement strand
TGGAATATCAGCTGCACTGAATATACTGTGGGTTTACGCATGGATCAACACTGTCTCATTCATTAGATCAAAGTTGAGGGAAGAGGTTAGGGAAAAAAATGCAACTGTATCGGGAAGGATCGAATGATATTCTACCATCTTTACTATTTAATCACTCAAAATTCATATTGATTTGAAAATAGAAGAGTTTCTCTCAAAGAGCTTTTCACCAGCCTAGAATAACAATATGAAATAATTCCGAATTCTTTCTAACAATTACAAATCAAAGATTTTTTTATTTTTGTGTGAAATACAAAAAATATTCCGGACATTATCTACTAAACACATTGATAGACTATAGTTTCCAGTCAGTGTATTAACTGAATCGCAAAGGTTCATACTTATCATTCCATTATAAAATTCATAAGATTTACGCTGGTCATGGAGAAGGATGAGGATGAAATATATGTAGTTACAGTTCTAGCTTTGCCTGACTGCATATCTGACGGGCGAACGGTAGAAGAGGCCTTGTCAAATATAAGGGAAGCCGTCCGGCGGTTTATAGATGACATGAATACGGATGGAGAGCCCATTCCACATGACATAGACATCATTGGAAACATTGAACTCAGTGCCTAAACTTCCCTCTATT
>JAMDCG010000037.1:0-32216 GCA_023489425.1 Thermoplasmatota archaeon | reverse complement strand
CACCCTCTTTCCATCCGATTCCCTCTATTTCAACAAATGATACAGTGAAAGCCCTTTCTAAAGTTGGATTTAGGCTTAGGAGACAGGTTGTAAGTCATTGTGATACTGAGGAGGGAATCGGATGGAAAGAGGGTGGCAATTCCAAACCACGATGAATTGCCAAAGGGCACGCTAGGTGCAATAATTAGGTAGTGAGACATTACTGTAACATCTCATTAATTTCAAAATTCACAATCAAAAGAAATTGGTTTGAAATTAGTAAATTAACTTACTCTTCATTCCTATAATTCTCTTTCCTTTTCGATAAATAATCTCCAGGTACCATCTCAAATGCAATGTTGGCTCTGTTCCATGAGTTTATACTTATTATCGTTCAGGTTAGTTCTACCAGTTCAATATCACTAAACTCCTTACTTACCTCATCAAACAGTTCATCGGGGATGAGATTTTCAGAAATTAGAGTAACAGCCCCCGTCCACTTAAGTGCCATTTTTTCGCGGTTTGTAAACTGTGGTGATTCTTCCAACGCGTTTAGAAGAAATATCCTTTGAGCAGATTCGCCAGATCCCGTAGCATCCCTGGTATGCATATCTAAACACCATGCTCATCCATTTATTTGGGATGCCCTTATCTCTACCAAATCCAAAAGACTTCTTTCTAGACGATTATGAACTCTCATCAATGAGCACAAACTCTGTCTGTCTACTTCAAACAAACAAATTTTTTTATATATTTCAAAATTCGTTCAACTAATGAAAAATAAAAATTGGAAATTGTTGATCGCTGTCATGGCGGTAGTAGTTATGTTTGTAGCAATGGGGGCATACGGCTCAGTTGCCAGTTCTAAACAGGAGTCTGGAACGCAACCTCAATATTTGAACTTGGTAACCTCTTCTGATTTAAACTCAAATTTTATGCCCGTTTATCACCGGTTGATACCTTCCAGTTCTGTAACTATTGGACCGTATAATGGAAATATGCATGTTATGGTAACTTTCTCCCTTTCAAACACATCAAGACTGTCTTCTTTTCTCAAGTCACTTTCTGATCCTGCAAGTCCACTATACCACAATTATATTACAAGGTCTGAATTTGCAGCAAATTATAGTCCTACCAGCGATTTCTACAATTCTGCATTGAGTTATTTTTCCGGCCTGGCCCCAAGAGTAACTTCATATTCAGATAGAATCTCCTTGGTCATAAACGCAAATGGTTCAACCATAAGTAAAATTTTCCATACTACTGTTGATCTTTATAAGGTTGGCACGACTGTATTCTATGCCACGGGAAACGCATCTCTACCTGCTTGGATCGCAGACCATGTATCTGCAGTTTCGGGTTTACAGAATTATGTCCATCCATTTTTGCTGCCCTTATTCCAAAGCGGATTGCTTCCAATTACAAATGTCGTTAAAGCTCATGGTTATCCTGTTCCAGAGAATGGTTCTGCCCTGCTTCCTAAACCACTAGTAAACCAGAAGATCCAGTGGTTATATGGATCCGATATGCAGGTAGCATATGACGAACAGTCACTTTTCAATGTAACTTACGCAAAGGGGCAGGTCGCGGCAACAATATTATGGGCCGGATGTAATGCAGAGCAACAGCATGTAGCGCCATTTGTGCCTTCAAATATTTATACATATTATAATCTAACCATGCCTGCAGGAGAACCGCATGCCAAGGTTTATGGTGCTCCAATTAACGGCGCAGCACCACCAGGTCCATCAGCTGCCAATGATACAACAGGTGCGGACTTAGAGAGCACATTAGACCTTGAAATGCTTGGTAGCATGGCGCCGGGTGCAAGTATATATGAAGTATATGGACCGAATTCCACAAATGAAGAAATAAATCAAGCATTTGCATTTATACTCAATCCAAACGCCACTTACTCAGCACTAAACCATGTGGACGTCATTTCAAATTCATACGGAGAGGCTGAGTGCAACGATACGACATGGTATGAGTACCTACAGGAGGCTCAGGCTAGGGGAATCTCTGTGCTTGCTTCTAGTGGTGATACAGGAGACAATCCAACCAGTGTGGACTATGCGGATTTTGCGCTTGGTGACGCATGTAACGGCAGACCAAGCGACCTTGTAGCATCCCCTGCCGCGCAATCCTACAATAACTTTGGTATAACTGCAGTTGGTGGTACTACAGTAGTGTTAAATGACAATGTTTCATCTAATTCTTTCCTTCACATTGTCAGTGATTCAGCATGGAATTGGAACCTTACAGAAGGGACTGAACTTGGATACGCCGGAGCTGCAGGTAGTGAGGGTGGAATCAGTCAAGTATTCTCTGAACCTGCTTGGCAACTAAATTCCGAGGCAAACACAATATTAAAGGGCCAGGGAAGGGGTGTCCCTGATATCGCGGCAATAGCAAACAATACTCTTATATATATAACCGATAGTGAAGAAGGAACAGGTTTATTGACAACTACTGGCTTTGAAACTGTAGCCGGAACTAGTGTAGCTTCACCTACAGAGGCTGGTATTATCACAGAAATAGATGCAGTGCTTCAGCATGAACATCACCACAAACTAGGGTTCCTCAATCCTTTAGTCTATCTAATGGGAGATCTAGAGGTTGAAAAATTATCCTCATCCTTTGATTACCATTACAGTCATACTGGAATTTACAACTCTAGCCTGCCTGTACTGCCATTGATGATAATCAAGCATGGTCATAACTTCGTTTACTCAACAACATACGCTTATAGCCTTGTAACTGGCTTTGGAACTATCGATGCAACTAACTTCACGTCTTACCTTTTATCGGCACCAGTAAATCCTTCGCCTTTTGACCTTGCAGGGATAATGAGCAGGATTGATATTAAAGATATAAATGGAACCACATATTATTTCAATGACAGTACAGGTACATATCAGGCATATACAGGCTATAACGAAACACTACTACAGAGCTTCTATGTGTCAAATGTATTTGGAATTCCTATTTACAAGGTTAGCAATTACCTTAAAATGAAGAGGGATTCAGATAATACATATACGGTTCAGCTTGAATCAATGTTGACTTATCCACTGACTGGATTTGGCTATAACGGAAAAGTAACTTTACAGAGTGTACTTTCGCCCATTGTTGTGACTGTGCCATTAAATGTAACTATAAACTCATATATTGAAAGCTTCAGCGGTTTTGCTGCACAGGGGGTTGCAATTGAAGTTAGTATCGGATCTCATCAGCAGAGTGTAGTTTTGCAAGCACCTGATTCATCATATATAATTGGAGCTTTAAACTACACATATAGTGATCACGGTATCAATTACTCGAATTCGCCATTTTCAAACTCAGGCTACAATGGTGGTTTTGCTCCCGAATTGACTCTTGTATCTGGAAAATCTGGTGGAGTTGTAATTATTTCACCTAAAACTACGATTAATGTCTATTCTTACATAGAGAGACTTGATTCGGTAAATTACATAAATGCAAACACCTCTGTTTTTGATCTATCAGGATCAAGAACCAGTTCTATATCTACGGGACTTAAATGGGTTAAGTTTGACAACAGAGTGGAAGTCTCAGTAAAGAGCGGAAGTGTTGAACAGGGCATACTATTTTTTGCTGAATTGCCTAAGTACAAGGTAACCTTCAAGGAGACAGGACTCCCATCAGGTTCTTCATGGTCAGTTCAAACCGAATATACAAACCTTAATTCCAATACTAATACAATGAGCGGATACTTTTCGAACGGCACTTATTCCTATTCAATTTATACTTCAAATAAAGTTTATTCACCGGTAAAAACAACTGGAACTTTTATAGTAAGTGGAAATGGAGTTATTATAAACGTACAATTCGTGCAAACAAAGTTTTCTGTGGTATTCAATGAAACCGGTCTGCCTGCAAACACTGCGTGGTATGTAAATATTTCAGGAAGAAGTTTCAGTTCAAGTACTTCTGATATAGTTATATACCTTTCAAATGGTACATACTCTTACGCAATATCGAGTTCTAATCCATCGTATACTCCGTCTGTTTCATCTGGAAACATAGAAGTACATGGCAATAGAAATCAGATCAACGTAACATTTTACGGTATATTGTCAAACACAGAAACCTCTACAGGCTTAAATCACTCTATCTTAGGGGGAACATATGTTAGTTTGATTTCAACCATAGCTATTCTCGGTGGTGGAGGCATAGTGACTTTCAGGAAAATCAAAAAATAATTAATTTATCCCAAGTTCAGTCATGTCATTCTTTAGGCTGAACAGTAAAAACCTCACAAAATTTTTAAATATTTTATTTTTATGATTTTTGTTTCACTTCTACGTGATTTCTAGAATTATGTACTGCTATAAAGGAATTATTTTACTGTACATGTTTATGATCTTATATTTATAATTTTTTTTGGTGTTTATAGAACCAATCTGCGTTCCTAATACTTTTTAAGTCCGTATATAACAGTTCTGCGAGATTCAACAAATTCACATTACATGTTGCTAGGAACCGATGATTCCCATAGATAGTCAAACAGATTTTCCATTTTCTTAACATAATTCTTTGAACTAATCTTTAAACCATATGGACCTGAATGCTGATATTGGTTTTGTCCTGGAGATAACCCAATTAATGAAATTATATATCTATTGTCTACTATAATGAAGTTTGGTAAAATGCCATGGGGGAAAAAACGTAGGTAATAAGAAATCGATGGGTCAGATGTCAGTTTCTTCATAATCTTCTCATCGGGTCCCGTTATAACATGTAAATTGATTCCCTCCCGTATCTTCTTCACAAGAATGGATTCGGTTTTTAAGTTATCAAAAATGTAAAACTTGTCCGTGTCAATTACCAGCTTAACAGACTCCGATGTTCCCGATACTAATTTATTTACTTCGTTCAATATGGAATCCCTACTCTTGAGAAACTTAACCCCACTGTTACTGTGTTCATCCTTATTATCTTGCCAATTTCCATATTTTGAAACGAATATTCTGCTGTTGGCTTTCAAATTATCCAAGTCTTTTTCCATGGCTTGAATTTTTCTGTCAACAAACTCCTTAACATTATTTACAACAAAACTTAATGGGTTACTACTCGTCAGGTCAATTGCACCAATATTATTTAATCGTTCAAGGATCTGATAAACTTTAGGTCTCCTTATGTCTGTAATTTTGGAAATGTCGGAAGCCCTATTAACTCCACTTAAAAGTATGGTAGTATACACTCTTGATTCTTCTGAACTTAAACCAATTTTTGTAAGAACAGATTCCGCTGTTTTGATATCTAAAAATTCTTCCTCCATTTTAACAACATTAAATATCCAATCCACTTATAAATGTTAGCTTAACCAAGAGATTTTGGAATTTAATAAACCAATTAAATTAATTTAAATCCGATTTTTCTAAGTTTCTTTATCTATAATTTCTTAATTAATTTTGAAAATCGGATAAAATATTATATAGGCATGATTGCGACTTTTCTCTTCAACGGTGGGTTTGTCAAGATAATGGTTGCAAATCGATATGTTAAGATTAGATCAATACCAGAGTTTGTCTACACAGGACTAATAAGTATTAAAGGGAAAAGAAGACTGAGTTAAAAGGATAGCAATTCCAAACCACGATGAATTGCCAAAGGGCATGCTAGGTGCAATAATTAGGTAGTGAGACACTACTGTAGGTGAATTCATCTGGCTATTTTGAATTACTGTAACATCTCATTAATTTCAAAGTTCACAATTAAAAGAAATTGGTTTGAAATTAGTAAATTAACTACTTTTCATTCCTATAATTCTCTTTCCTTTTCGATACATAATCTCCAGGTACCATCTCAAATGCAATGTTGGCTCTGTTCCATGAGTTTATCCTTATTATCGCTCCTGTTAGTTCTTCTACTTCATTATCACTAAACTCCTTACTTACTTCATCAAACAGTTCATCGGGGATGAGATTTTCCCTCTTTTATTAATTGTACCAATCAAAAGCAAGCTATGTATGACAATTTGACAAGTAACCTAAAAATCAGGATACTAAATTTTCAGTGACTTTGTCCTTGATTGATTTGGTACCTTAGTGTGAGGGAAGATCAACTTATTAACAACCATCACTTCTTTATTAGAATTTCATCAACCATAGGGGTATTTGTAAGGTATTCTTGTAAATCATTCGGCTACGAATTTCCCTGAATTCTTGCGTAATTCTTGTAGCTTATTCTTCAGAGATTCGGTACATTAGTTGTCAAAATTTCAGAGCCATTATGGGAAGTATAATTTTACACGCTTACTGATAGCTCTAAATGGGCCCGACCGGATTCGAACCGGTGACCTCCTCCGTGTCAGGGAGACATCATACCGCTAGACTACGAGCCCTCGTCTGTGGATGTGATTATAGATAATTAGTTTTTTTATCAATGTCACTAATTTGATGAATTGAGTAAGGATAAGTCCCTCAACATTTATTTTGGTCAGATTCACCATAAGATTTCCTGTTATAGCATTAATGTAATTGAGAAACAACCTTATTGTTTGTATATATCTTTCATCTACAATTTTATATTGAATTGATATGTGCATTAATGAGTGGTGTCATTATTGTACATGGTGGAGTTGGAGCCAAGGGAAGATCGCTGGAAGATATGAATGGTGTAGCTTCAAAAAGCAAAGATGACGATCCACTGAAAACTGTAGTGAATGCAGTAAGGTATATGGAGGATGATCAGAGATTCAATGCTGGAACAGGCTCAGTTATAAGAATAGATGGTTCCATACAGATGGATGCAGCTGTAGCTATTCCTGGTTCTTTTGGTTCAGTTATAAACATAGAGAGAGTGAAAAATCCAGTACTGGTTGCTCTCGATGTAATGGAAAAAACTCCGCACATAGCACTTGCAGGTTCAGGAGCCATAGACTTTGCAAGAAGGTCTGGCTATCCAGACTATGATCCAGTAACAGAAAAGGCTAGAGTAGCGTATAAAAAGATGGTAGACGCCATAAAGGATAAAACAAATTCTGAAGAAAGGTACTCAACAATAAAGAAACTGATAGATGATGGCCTTGTGGAAGAGCCACATGATACCGTAGGTGCAGTGGCATATGTTAATGGAAAGTTCGCCGCAGCAGTTTCTACCGGAGGAGCTTCTCCAATGATGCCTGGAAGAGTAGGAGATGTGCCATTAATAGGTGCAGGAATTTACTGTGGACTTAATGGTGCAGTGGTTGCAACTGGGCTAGGTGAAGAGATAGCAAAAAAGCTTCTGTGTTACAGAATTTACTCAAGAATAGGAGAGGGACCCCTTAACAGGATACTAATGGAGGAAATAGACAACATGGAGGGAAAACTTGCAGGTGTTATTGCTGTTTCGCGAAAGGAATATGGCTTTTTCTCCAATGGAGCTATGCCAATAGACACAACTCAGTTTTGATCTTTAAGCTTTACAGTTATCTTATTTAAAAAGATGTGCCTAATGTCATTTTTTTATGAAAATTTATATTGAAAGAATACATGAATAGCAGTCTGGGAATATGGAGTTTGATAAATTTAAATTTATGCAATTCCCACGTGATATCTACGTGGGTCACGGCGTTTTACAGAGAATCAGTGAAGTAACTGAAAAAAATCTTAGAAATGGAAAAGTTTGTATAGTAACAGGTGAAAATACAATTAAGGTTGCAGGTAAGGAAATTTCAGACATGTTGTCAGACAGCTCCATAGACAATCAGATTATAATAGCGGGAGGTGCAGACGAAACAAACCTTACAAAGGTTACAGAACTTGCAAAGGATTATGGTGCAGGAATGATCATTGGCGTTGGAGGTGGTAGCAAGATCGATCTGGCAAAGAAAACTGCATATTATCTTGGGGTACCACTCATAAGTGTACCTACGACTCCAAGCCATGATGGTATAGCATCACCGCGGGCATCCATAAAGAGGAACGGCTGGTCCGTTTCTGAAGAAGGAGTAATGCCCGTATCCATAATAGCCGATACCTCAGTCATGATAAAGGTTCCATTCAGGTACCTTTCAGCTGGAGCGGCAGACGTAATTTCAAACGAAACTGCAATAATGGACTGGAAATTAGCGAACAGAATAAAGGGGGAAGATTACAGCAGTAGTGCAGCTGCCATAGCAGAGTATGCTGCAAAGGAACTCATAGAAAAATCTCATTTAATAATGCCCGGCGTGGAAGAATCTGTCTGGCTGGTTACCAAACAGATACTTGCATCTGGCACTTCAATGGCAATAGCGGCTTCATCAAGGCCAGCGAGCGGAGGAGAGCATTTGATTGCTCACGCTCTGGATATGATGGCACCCGGAAAAGCCATTCATGGGGAACAGGTCGCACTTGGATCAATAATAACTATGTTTCTGCATGGTGGGGACTGGAAGGGCCTTGCCGAAATATATAGAAATATCGGTATTAAAACCAGGGCAAGCGACTATGGTATAAGTGATACCGTAATGGTACAGGCCGTAAGAACTGCTCACAGGATAAGACCAGAGAGATTTACGATCCTTGGAGACATGGATCTGAGTTACAGCGCTGCTGAGAATGCCCTCAAAATAACCAATATAATTTAATAAAAGAAGGGAAAGTAAATGGCAGCAAAAATATCCTTAATAGGATTAGATCAGGCGGAAGTGGGTCATGTATTCAGGTTTGTTCAACCGTTACAGACCTGTTCTGAATGTAAGATTAAAAATGTATGCTTTAATCTTGAACATGGCAAAAGATATAGAATAAAGGAAGTGAGAAAGCAACAGCATCCCTGTATGGTATTTAATCATGACAAGGTTGCAACAGTTGAGGTCGAAGAGGTGGACGAGGACCTGGTTGTTGAATATGGAAACAAGATTCAGGAAGGCTCAACCTTATCACTTAAGAGCAGGAAATGCGATCACATAACCTGCGAATTCATAGAAAAGTGTAATCTCACATACTATGGTGACGAGGTAAAATTCAATATCAGGAAAATAATGCATAAGGTAGATTGCCCGAAAGGATACAATATGAAAATGATTGAGGCAAAGCTGGTAAACGGAAAGAATTAAGAAAAATCATGTCAGCAATTAAAATAGGCATAGCGGGAAAGCCAAACGCCGGTAAATCAACACTTTTTTCAGCCATCACAGGTACAATGGTTGCAATAGGAAATTATGCATTCACCACAACACAGCCTAATGATGGGATTGGTTTTATGGATACTGTATGTCCGCATACTGAACTGGGTAAGCCATGCAATCCCAGAAGAGGGAGATGTGAAAACGGTACCAGATTCATACCTGTGGAAATGGTTGACGTTCCAGGATTAATAGAGGGATCAAGCGAAGGCAGGGGAATGGGCAACATGTTCATGGACGCGTTGAGAGATACCACTGCCATAATCAACCTGCTGGATCCCATAAATGAAGAAAAGCAGATTCTGAGTCCAGAGGAACTGATTCACGATGCAGAATCAACTGAAAATGAAATAATGAGATGGTTCACATCAAGATTTTCCAGCGACTGGGAAAAATTCACAAGAAAGCTCTCACAGTCGCACATTACACTGGAGGAGGCCCTACTGCAGAAAGCAGCATTTTTTAATCTGAAGCAAAAAGACATCAGGGAAATATTACAAAAACATCATTTCACAGAAGATATTACCAAATGGAATGAAGATGAGAAAAGGGAGTTTTCTTCCACAGTCATGAGTGAAATTAGACCCATTGTAAGAGTACTGAACAAGGGAGACTTGATTGAAAATCGGAAACAATATGTGGACAAAGGATTCGTTATAATATCATCAGATTATGAGCTTTCTATAGAGAGAGCATTCAACGGAGGTCTGATAGAAGGCATAAAAGATATCAGACCGCGAGAAAAAGCAAATCAAAAGCAAAGGGAAGCAATCCAGAAGATGGATATGGATTATAGATCAGGAACACTATCAAGAATTTTCGATGTGCTGACGGATATAATAAGAACTGATCTAAAAAAAATAGTTGTGTATCCGGTTTATGATGAAACAAAATGGTGCGACAAGGATGGAAATATTCTCCCAGACGCCATAATAATGAGTCAGGGCCAGACTGCGGAAGATCTTGCGTATGAAGTTCATACAGACATAGGAGAGGGGTTTATAAGGGCAATTAATGGGAGAACAAAGATGATCCTTGGAAGAAATTACGAGTTAAAGGATTCAGATGTCATAAGGATAATTGCACGGACAAAGTGAATTTTCCATCCGTTATGTCAATAAAACTTTATATGATACGAGTTAATTTTTAAGGAGTGGTATTATAAGAAAGAGACGATGCAGTCAGTGCGGTTCAGTTATCCCAAATGGTTATGATTATTGCACTTCCTGTGGAACTATTTTGGGCACTGATATGGGAAAAGTTGGGGCATACTCATTAAAATCAGGTAAAAATATAGTCGATCTTGGAGATATATTGCCTGGGGAAAAAATACTTGGAGAATACTCACCGTCCCGTGAATCTTACAAAAAAAGTATAACTTCTAGGGTATTTTCAAATCTTATATCACTCCTATCTCCAGTTGTTATAGCTTTGGTTGAATTCATTGGTTTTGGTTCAAATTCCAATTTAACCGTTGAAGAAATCCTAATTACAGTTGGAGTTACCACTATAATGACCTTAGTCATACTTGGATTTTCACTGGCTAAATTTAAAACGGAATTTTCTGCACGGTATGTTATTACCAGTACAAGAGTCGCCAAGATTATAAAAAACCGTATAAAGATGGATATTCCGGTTGAACAAATCGAGGATGCCGTAATCACGTTTGGGGCAGTTCTTCGATTAAAGGATTATGCTGTATTTTTCCCACCAAGGGGTTACATGGACCTTAAGGGAGTCAACCTTAATGTTCCAATGGTAACAAGTAGAGTGGTGGAATTAGAAAGAACGGAAGAAGGAAACAATAGTAAAATAATGAAAAATAAAGATGGGAAAGTAACCATAGGCAATGCAAAAATTGCGAGAACACATCTAAAGAATATTAGAAGAACAAGGAGGGATATTATTCAAAGATCATTTCTATTTCTAACAGAGGAAATGGCCAGAGATGCGGCTAAAAAATACTGGGATTTTGTCAAAAATAATATTTAATCAGGATCAAGAAAGAGCAGAACTAAATTATTTGTAATTTTTGTTTATAAGTTCATAGTAAAATTCATCAACATACCCATAACCAGGGACAAAATGATGATCTTTCATTGTTCCACTGTGTTTGAATCCGTTTTTCTCTAGAACTTTTTTCGATGCCTCATTAGGTTTGTAAACGTTTGTATAAAGTTTGCGTAGGTTCATAGTATTAAAAGAAAAATCAACCATCAGCTTCAGAGACTCAGTCATATAACCCCTTCCCCATTTATCCCTCGAAAGGAAATATCCAACATGTCCATTCCTGTCAGAATCTATTGGATTTATGCCTATTATTCCAGCAACTTCCTTTGTCTTATTTTCAATGATTGCAAAATTTACACTCTTTTCATAAACATTTGCTGAGTTATCTATCCATTCATACTCATCAACCAGTGAATAAATTCTTGATGGCGATGAAAGGAATCTGTGTACCTCGGGATCATTGATTATTCTGTAAAGGACAGGAGCATCCTCACGAACAAGTACTGCAAGGGATACATGATCTCCACTGCAAATGACAACTCTTTCCATTGTAAACCTAATTCATGCAAACTAGTTAAATGATTATATCTCCTTATTTTTATAGAGTGGTTATCATGATCATAAAATATAAGGAGTTTATATCATATTATAAATGGATTTTGTAGTTTCACACCACCTGCTACCATCTAATATACTTGGCTATTCATCTTTTACAGTTAATCTAATTCTTTTGCTAATAGGCATAGGCCTGAGTTTCAGGGGAGAAAAGTCATGGAAACTCATAATGCTGGCTCTTGGAGCGTATGGAGGCTTTGTAATCACTGCATACATTCTGGTAAGATTCCATTTTACGGGTCTACCGACAATACTCATATTTGCAATAGGTGCAGTAATAGGTGCCGTCGCGTTCAAGTTCCTTGCTGAAATTGCCATCTGTGCATCTATCGCATTCACAGTTTTTATAGGACTGAACTACGTATCTGGAGCTGGTGTGGTCATTGCAGGCATTGCAGCACTGATAGCGTTCGTTGTAACATATTACAGATTCAACAAGGTTGTTATTTATGTAGCTGCATTCGCAGGCGCTCTCGCAATTTGGATTGCACTATATGGTATGGGTCTGCCTGACGTTAGTGCACAGGTTTTTGCTGCTGCAGCGATGATAATGGGGATTGTATTGCAGAAATACGAGGCAAGTCAGGATAAGATTCAAAGAAGCAGGATCAGGTCAGATTACTGACAAAAGCATCAAGTTTGTCAATAAATTTCTGAGCATCTTCAGTACACCCGTAATCTGCATATCTAAATATTGGCGCATTAGGATCATTGTTAATTGCAAGAATGTTTTTGGCATATCTTAATCCTACAATGTGGTAATCCATCCCAGCAACACCAAGTGCAATATAGAGATCAGGGGCAATGGATAATCCTGTAAGACCAATTTGCTGTTGCCTTGGCATCAATCTCATATCAACCACTGGTCTGGTTCCACCTACTGCAATACCTAGCTTTTCTCCGAGATCAACAACATGATCTATGGTTTGCTTTCCCTTTACGCCTCTACCAATGCCAATAACAATGTTAGAAGATTGCAGCGGAATATATTTTGATTCAATTATCCTGTTCTCAACTATTTCGTATCTTTCCGAGTTCTTCAGATATATTTCCCGAACAGTCATTTCTCTATCCGTTACTTTCTCAAGGAATATCCCCGGTCTTACTGTTGCAATTTCGGGTTTTGTCTTTGATGTTATCCTTGCAACAATTCCTCCACCAAAAGCTGGCTTATATTGAATAAGGTTTTCATCCTCGATTTTTAAATCCACACAGTCTGCAGTTAGTCCGAGGGATAGTTCAGCAGATATAATACCAGCTACATCCTTTCCAGCTGAGTTTGAGGGAATAATCACAAATTTTGGTCTTTCCTTTTTGATGTAATTAGCCAGGAAACTAGAAATTGAGTATATATCTTCTGAGTTGAAATGGATATATTCACTTGCACTCATTCCATGGAGCAGGTTTGGATCAACATTTCCTATCATAACTGGTTCCGCATTTATCTGGAACGAAAGATCATTGAGTTTTGATGCGATCTGCATACCAGAGTCTCTGTCATCAAGTGCAACTCCAAGTATCTTGCCACCTGAAAAATCACTGTTGAGTACAGTTTTTTGAGGTCTCTTTTTGCTGCCTCCTTCTTTCATTTTTCTGGATAACAGTTCAAACACTTCATCAAGTGATATCATTTTAACCGTTCTCTCATTGTGCAGTGCTTCAGTTCCAGAAACTACTGTCAGGGATGCTTCGTTGCCATTGATATCAAGCTTCATACTCTCGGAGTTTACAATTTGGACCTTATCCTTCATTGAAGGAGTACCTTCAGGAACTCTCCTTGCCCTGTTAATCTTTTCACTTACTGAAATAAGCACAGGAAGCGAGGTAGTGATCACCCTTGTGCCCTTTTCATAATCCTGTTCTACAGTAACCTTCTTACTATCTTCCATTATTTCAAGCTTGCTTACTCCCGACACAAAATTCATAACTGCCATGTAGGATGTTTGTGGAGGTACCTGACTGGTCTCTCCATCAAGGGAGTACTTCCCTGCAAGTACAAGATCAGGAGATTTTATTTTTATAAAATGAGATAAAATTCTTGAGGTTGCCCATGTATCCGCACCTCCGAATTTCCGATCCGTTATTAGAAAAGCTTCATCAGCTCCCATCTGAAGGCATTCATCAAGAATATCAACTGCCTGAGGTGGTCCCATGGATGCAACCATTACTCTGGCACCGCTCTTCTCCTTAATCCTAATCGCTTCCTCCACTGCCCTTCTATCAAACGAATTGATGCTTAGTGGTACTCCTTCCCTAACAATTCTTCCAGTTTCCGGGTTGAAGGTTATCTTGCTTACATCAGGTACCTGTTTTGCCAGAACAAGGATATTCATTGTAGTTCTACCATTATATCCCCATTCTCTACCTTTGTTTTATACGACTTAAGGGGCGAGATACTACCAGAGCCTTCAGGAGGGCTAATAACCTCACCATTCTTAGGATTGAATGTTGCAAAATGGTTTGGGCATATCAGTTCATGGTTGTCCATGAAGCCCTCTGAAAGGTCATATTCTTCATGTGTGCAGAGATAAGATGTTGCAAAATAATTGTCCCCATCCTTTATTATCAGAACCTCTATGCCGTCAACTTTTACCTTTGCCAGATCTCCATCCTTCATGTTTCCGTCTTTCGCAACTTTATACCATGTCATAAGGTTCTATTGATTTAAACTATAAATTTCTATTGTGTTTTAAATTATAGAGTTCAAACCAGCCTTCCAATTTATTCGTAATGTCATGTTACCCCTGTAAGGTTGTGAACTCACATAGTGGGCAATTACGTCTGTTCTTAAATATCATCGGCGTGATCATATATAATCATAACCTTAATAACTCAACTTAAAATATCAACTTGGAGTATATTATCATGTTTGAACGAATGAAGGCTGGATGGAGACTTGCGAAAAGCGTGAGAAAATCTGTTTCAGGTCATAAAGGATTGGTTACATATCCACTGCTTTCTGGTATCACAGCTATTATTATTTTCATTGCAACGTTCATGTCACTCTTTTTCACAATTCCATTAGATTCAGGTGCAAATAGTAATGTTCTATTAATTTATATTGGAGGTTTTATTCTGGCGTACATACTGATTGGTTTCCTTGCAACTGTTATTCTACTATCAATGATGATAGCCTACAGATCAATTCTTAAGGGAGACAATATGGGGATCAGAGAATCACTGAATAAGGGATTCACCTACATAAAAGAAGCCATTGAATGGGCTATATTCTACACAATTCTAGTAATGATCCTGAGAATGATAGAGTCAAGATTTCGTGGTTTTAGCCAGATAATAATAGGAGCCGTAGGTTCATTTATTATATCTATTGCTACATTCTTTGCTGTTCCAGCAATTCTCGATTATAAGTGTGGGCCTATAGAGGCGGTGGAACACAGTGTTGAAACCATACGAAGAAACTTTGGTCAGACCTTTGGTGGAATAGCGTACATCGATCTGTATACACTGGCAATAGTTCTACTGGGATTTCTCATCTTTATATTCGGATTGATACTGGGAATATCAACACTGACAGTGGTTGGATTTGCTGCTATGCTGAGTGCTGGTATTATAATCATGGCTATAGGATTGATACTAAACTTCACATATTCGAACATCTTCAAACTTGTGATCTTTGATTATGCAAATGGAAAAGGCTTACCACCTGGATTCAACGAGTCTGACATAAAGATAGCAACAAGACAAAAAAAATCAAGATTTGGAGGAATCACGGGAAACAGCAATCTTTAAAAATAACTGCACAAGTTATGAAAATGATTAATAAAGATAATAAAATATTGAACTGTGAGTGTATCAGCAAGGGGAAAACCATCAAGGGTAAGAGTCCTTGAAACAGTAAAAAAGCTGGATTCTCCAACGCTTTCACAACTAAGTAACGAATTGAAGATGTCTAAAACGGCCATTCTGAAGCAGGTCAGTCTGCTGGAAAGGGATGGAGTAATTTCAAGAACATATGTTCAGACTGGAAAGGGAAGACCGGTATGCAAGGTCAACGTCACAAATAATGCATACGATCAGCTTCAGGACATTTACCGTAGTATTGCAGAAGATGCTCTATCTTATGTGGAAAAAAAATTTGGCTGTAGCATGATAAAGGAGATAATGGCCTTAAGAAATGAGAAGCTCATTGAGGAATACAGAATGGAACTCATGGGCATGGACTGGGAATCAATACTTAAAAAGTTCGAGGAAATGAGGAACAGGGAAGGGTATCTGGCTGAAGTCACAGAAAGACAGGATGGTTCCATAGAGATTTCTGAATTTAACTGCCCCTTAATTAAGATAGCTGAAAAGTACAGGGAAGCCTGCTCCTTTGAGAGGGATTTTCTCAGTTACATATTTGGAATGGAAATAATACAGATGAGCACTGTACTGGAAAACTCAAGATCCTGTAAATTTATATTAAGAGAAAAGTTATAGGCAATCCTATAAATTCTTTAATAAAATACCAACCCATGGATGCAGAAGAAAAAATAAAGATTCTTGAGGCAGGCAAACTGGGTAGGAAAGCCCTGGAAGTCGCCTCATCACTAATAGAACCGGGAGCATTATTCCTTGATGTAGCAGAAAAAACTGAGAATTTTATACGTGAGAATGGTGGAAAACCATCCTTTCCTCTTAATCTATCAATAAACAACGAGGCGGCTCACTATACTCCAGCCCCAAATGACAAGAAGACATTCAAAACGGGTGATCTTGTTAAGGTAGATATAGGCGCTCAGATAGATGGATACATATCAGATAATGCAACAACAGTTGAAGTCGGAGGAAAGGGAGATTACAGTAACCTCATAGACTGTACAAGGGAAGCACTCAATGCTGCTCTGAAGGTACTGAGACCAAACATAGAAATATACAAAATAGGGCAGGCTATTGGTGAAAAGATAGAATCATTCGGCTTCAAACCGGTTAAAAATCTTGGTGGCCACGGAATCAAGAGAAACGATCTTCATTCTACTATATTCATCCCGAACTATGATGACGGCAATGGAAGAAGAATTGAAAACGGACAATTAATTGCAATTGAACCATTTGCCTCAACAGGCATAGGACTGATACACAATGGAATGGGAGGCAACATATACATATTCAGCGGAACAAAACCTGATCCAAAGGATCCAGTGATACAGAACTTCAGTACACTGCCCTTTGCTGAAAGGTGGCTGGCGAAGGTCAAACCAGATTACAAGGATTATCTGAAGAAAAATCTTTTCATGAAACAAATAAGCCATTTTGCAGTGCTTAAGGAACATAAGGGAGCAATGATATCACAGGCAGAACATACCATACTTTTTGATGGTGATCAGATCATAGTGACAACACAGTAAATTCTTAACGATCCTGGCAATCAATAAATTACGATTTTTACTGAATGTGGAAAATCTGCAGGATTTCCTTTATAGCCTCATTTAGCATTTCTTCCTTGCTTCCATTTCCACCTATTATCCTTCCCTGATTGAAAAATATCCCTCTTTTTATTGCTTCGGTGTAAATGTTATAAACATTCTTAAGGTACTCGTTCTCCTCAAATATTTCTAGCTCTCTCTTTTCCCCATTTCCCTGTCTAAACGACTTTCCGTTGAAGTCTATGAATATGGTAAGATCAGGTTCGATGTGACTTATGGATAGAACATTTTCAATCCATCTGTAAAATTGGTCCTGATCTTTGAAATGTTCTTTTAAGAAAACTCCCTGATAGGCAAGGGATGAAAGGGAGTATCTGTCACATATGACAAAGTCATATTCGGTCATACTTTTTAGAATATACTTGTTATGTTCAATTCTGTCTCTTATAAACATTGCAAGAAGAATCATGTAGTCCTCTCTTTTCAATTTTGAGAGAATGTCCAGGCCAGAATCAAAGTAGGAAGTTGGTTCATGTGTCAGAAATACGCTTTTTCCCCTGTTCTGAAGATCTATGGCAATGTTCCTCGCAAGAGTGCTCTTACCTGATCTGTCTATTCCCTCAATCACAATAAAATTACCCATGACTCTATCTTTTCCATTAGGTTTTGTTTATACTTATTTGTTCCTATGAGAAATATTTCTGATCGTTTATTAAGTTCAGGAAAGGTTATCTATATTTCTTTTCATGTCAGAATTATGAGTAAGAGAGGATTTAACACCAGAGCTGTAAGTTCTGGAGAACTTAAGGATAAGAAATATGGCAACGTTGTCACTCCAATATTTCAGAACGCAACGTTCTTATATCCAAATTACACAGAAGGGTCATCGAAGGATCCAAATACAGGCGATTCTTTTATCTATTCTAGATGGGGAAATCCAACGGTAATAGCACTTGAAGAAAAATATGCGTCACTGGAAGGAGCAGCACATGCCTTATCTTTTTCCACAGGCATGGCAGGAATAACATCACTCATGATGTCTCTTGTTGGAAAGAAGAAGAGAGTTCTTTCAATAATGGATCTTTATGGCCAGACACTCAGTTTCTTCAAGAATAAGCTCCCAAAATATGGACTGGATGTGGATATAATATCTATAGACAAACTGAACTCTATCGATTTTGATGTTACCAAATATGATGTCATATATACAGAAAGTATAACAAATCCCTCAATGAAAGTTCTTGACTTAAAAACCATTGGGGAACTTTGCAACAAGAACGGGATCACACTCATTGTAGATGCGACATTCTGCTCTCCATATAATCAGAATCCTCTTGATCTTGGCGCTGACTATGTGGTTCACAGTGGAACAAAATACCTGAATGGGCATTCTGATACAATGTCGGGGTTTGTCAGTTCCAACACGGATCTTTCAGATATATTCGACATGAGGAAAAATCTTGGGGCCACTCTTGATGCATTCCAGGCATATCTCATCCAGAGGGGAATGAAGACACTTGGATTGAGAATGAGGCAGCACAATTCAAATGCTATGGAAGTTGCCCAATTCCTGAAAGAGAATTCCAATGTCATCTCAGTGAACTATCCCGGATTGAAGGATGATAGATATCATTCTATTGCAGAGAAAAACATGAGAGGTTTCGGAGGAATGTTATCCTTTAGGGTTAAGGGTGGGATCAAGGGAGCACGAAATTTTATGAAGGGACTGGAAAGCATCTCTGCAGCCCCCAGCCTTGGGGGTGTTGAATCCCTTGCCACTCTGCCCATAGATACATCTCACGGTTCTGTAAGTCAGGACGACAGGAAGGTAATGGAAGTTACAGAGGATATGGTAAGACTTTCAGTGGGAATAGAAGATCCTGAGGATTTAAAAGAGGAGCTGGGAAAAGCTCTCAGTCATGTAAATTGATTGAATTTTGACCGATCTCACTTGCCGAATCTTTTTTCTTTCCAAACAATTTTTCTTTTTCTATAAAATAGAGCATGAATCCCACCAGTATTGTTATGGTTCCAATGTAAAATGCCCTTTCCCCAAGAGCAAACATTATAACTGCTGAGAGCGCAATGGACAGAATCTGAACGAAAGGATAAAAGGGTGATTTGAACTTTCCTTCCATCTTTCTCTTTCTGAGTATAACAACTGCGAGGCCAGTCAGGGAATAGGAGAAAATAACTCCAAAATTTGAGGCAAGTGCTATAACCTGAACGTTTCCTATAAATAGAGATACAATAGCCAGTCCTGCAATCAACAGTGTTGCCCTTCTGGGTGAATCTTTCTCCCTACCCTGTATCCATTTAGGCAAAAGTTTATCCTGGCTCATCTGTAGCAGTGTTCTTGATCCGGCAACTATAAGGGACACGGTTACAGTGAACGTCGCAATTATAGCAACAATATTTATTGCATATTCCACAGCAACAGGTGCTTTGGCGAATACCAGTGCGTTGAAGAGAGGATTGCCAGTAACCCCGTAATCCTTATAGGGCATAAGGGCAAGCATCCCGAAGATTATAATTATGTAAAGTATGGTACTCACTGCCAGCGCTATCAGTATTGCAAAGGGTATGCTCTTCTCAGGATTCTTCGTTTCTGGGCCAAGGGTTGCTATTGTGTTGAACCCTGAATAGGCAAAGAACGCAAGAGAAGCTGCTTCGATTATTGCCATTGGTTTCGATGGTATAAAAGGTGTAAATCTTGGTGCAGTCCAGTGGCCATAAAATATGGAAATTAGTATAAATAGAACAAGTCCGCCAATAGTGATAAACACAAGAATATGTTCAACCTTTGCAACTGTATTTATTCCGCGGTAGTCAATGAATGCTGCGATGGCTATAACTATGGCAGCAAGCAGTAATATGTATACATATGGCAAACTGACAAATGAAAGAAGATAGGAACCAAAGCCTATTGCAACCGCAGAGGCAGCGATTGCGTACGAAATTGCCCGAAGCCATCCCACAACAAATCCAGCGGATTCGCCCATGGTAATTTTTGTGAATGAATAGAGACCACCGTGAGACACAATTTTTGAAGAAAGTTCCGCGCTGTTAAGTGCAATTGTCAGGGCAAGTATTGCAGTTATAACAAAGGCAATAATTGCCCCTGGACCTGCATCACTAATTGCAGTCCCTGCAAGAACAAATATACCTGCACCTATGATGTTACCGAGACCTATGAAGGTGGCCTGCCATCTGCTGATCATCTAAGGTTATTTTCGCACACTTAAAATATACTTTCACATTTTTTAAAAATTTTAATGCAAAAATATTATAAGAGTTTGTCGAATATCGAAAAATGGAAAGAGATACCATAATCTGGGATCTAAAATCTACATTCATACTGATGAAGTATCAGATGCTTTTCTACCTGAAAACCAGAAGATTTTTAACAATGTTGATTCTAGTAATTTTAATAGTCGCATTAACAGTTGGAATAGACCTCCACGTAGGAGTGAGTACCATCAGGACTGAATATGTTACTTCGGCCGCGTTCTTATCATCAGGGTTAAGCTTTGTCGCCATAAGCATTGCAATACTTGCAGGATTCTATGGTGGTGATGCTACAAGTATAGAAACTGGAACAAATTCAGGATATTTCATAATGGTACAGCCTGTTAGGAAATCTTCGATTCTAATGGGAAGATATCTTGGAGCATTTATACTGGCTGCAGGGACACTTCTGATTGAATTTGTTGCAGTCGGTGGAATGAGTCAGTATATTTTTGGAAACATCAATAATAATTTCTGGCTGGCCATTGGGGAATCACTATTTATACTGATGGCATTTCTTGCACTGGCATTTTTATTCAGTTCCATATTTAAGAATCCACTAATAGGTATACTGTTTTCTATACTCGCATTCGTACTCATAATGCCAATAATAGATGAAGTAATATCTATAGAGAACATTGAACCGTGGTTCAATCTGTACTACGCAACAAGTATTATTCCGGCAGTATTCGGACCAATAACTCACGTAACTAGCCTTAAAAGAGGACCATTTACCATAAAAACTTTCACGCCATATGTCTGGGAGGCTAATTATATAACACTTATTTATCTGGTCATTTCCCTTGGGTTAAGCTATATCATATTCAGAAGAAAGGAGGTGAAACCACAGTGATGAATACTAAGTCAGTGAAGGTAAGCAATTTAACCAAAAAATATGGGAATTTCAAGGCTGTAGATAATATTAGTTTTGATTTAGAGGGAGATGGTGCTATAGCATATTTAGGACAAAACGGGGCTGGAAAAACAACCACATTTAAGATGATGACCGGTCTCATAAATCCAACAGAGGGAAAAGTGCTGATAGAGGGAATAGATGTAACAAAAAATAGAACAAAAGCACTGATGAAGATTGGAGCTCTAATAGAAACACCAGAACCCTATGCAGCCTTAACCGTGGAAGAAGCAGTGAGACTGGCTGGTGAACTTAAGGGCATAAAGAAGAGAGAAGTAATTGATCATCTTGAAACCTTCGGAAGTCGTGTCAAGATACCAGGTCTGGACAGGAAGGTTGGTACATTATCCCGTGGTCAGAGGGCCAGAGTAGTTTTTGTTGCAGCGTTTTTAGGAAACCCGGACATCATATTTCTAGATGAGCCTACAAATGGTATGGATCCTGCAGAGAGGAAAATAATAAGGGATGTAATTCTTGAATGGAAAAAGGAACATATGATCCTAATGAGTTCACACCTGCTTCAGGAGGTAACTGACACATGTGAAAACGTTCTTTTTATTAACAATGGAAAATTGCTGTTACAGGATTCTACAAGAAATATTGAATCAAGATTTAATTCAAAGAGTCTAAAAGTGGATTTCCTTAACTCTGTGAACATGAACAATCTAAAGGAAGCACTTGATGGTTTTGCAAGCAGTGTGGAACCACAGACAGAAAAATCTGCCATAATCTATTTCGACGGTGAACTTTCAAACAGAGTTAAGATACTTAAGGCAGTTCAAACGGTGGGAGATGTAATCACATTTTCAGAGTATGGTTCATCACTGGAAGAGGCATTTGTAAACCTGATTGATGAAAAGAGTCAGACAAAATAAATCACTTATATTATCTTTATCAGAATTATAATAAAATTTTGGAAATTTTGTTTTCAACTATACATTAAATTTACTGGAATTTGTAATCTGGTTTCCTCTTCTGAACAAAGGCAGAGATTCCTTCCATAAAATCCTTTGAATTATAGAGGTTTCCCATGGCTATGGATTCCATTTCCAGTCCAACATCCGCAGGCACCTCAGATCCCTTGTATATTAACTTCTTTGAGAGGGCTGCAGCAATGGGTGACACCTTTTCGCTCAGTTCCCTTGCAAATTCCATCGTCTTTTCCCTGAGTTCTTCCTTCGGATACAGTCTGGACACTATACCATAATCGCGGGCGACATCCCCTGTAAATCTCTCTCCTGTTAGAATTAGATAGGAAGCCCTTGACATACCGATAAGTTTCGCAAGCTTCTGGCTCCCACTCCATCCTGGCAGCAGACCTATAGTTGTTTCAGGGAATCCTATCACACATTCGCTGTGTGAAACCCTTATATCACAGTTTAGTGACAGTTCAAAGCCACCACCTAAAACATAACCTCTCATTTCGGCAATAACAATTTTTGGAATTTCAGATAGCTTCCTGAATATTCTCTGGCCTTTTCTTGAGTGTTCCATGAAATCCATGAAATCAGGTATGAATTGAGTAAGCTCAGCCCCTGCAGAAAATACATTCTCATTACCTGCAATTACAATAACAAAGACTTCTCTGTCATTCCATAGTTTATCAATAACTCCGTCAAGTTCGTCTAGAACATTTGTATTTAGGAGATTGTTTTTTCCGTTATTCAGCTCAATTCTTGCCACCTTTCCAGAAATTGTGACTTTGATAAGTTTCCCTACTTCATTTACCGAATTCTTAACATTAGATGAGTTCTTCAACCTACCATCCATCGCCTCCTTCATTCTACCCTCTTCAATGGATTTGGCAGGTTTGAATACATCTGCGCCAAACTTTTCATATAACTGTGTCAGTTTATCCTTTACTTCCTTGTTAGAAAGACCCTTAGCTACAGAGACTGGACCAAATGGTCTATTCATTCCGAGACAGAATCCCTTTTCAATATCATCCGGGCTTGCAACACCTTCTTCTATGAGCTTTACTGCCTCATTGATTTCCAGACAGAACACATCCAAAAGTTCCACCTTTGAGGATGGATTTGCCTTAGGTATTTGCGCCTTTCCGTCTTTCCATTTGTAAAAGCCTTCCCCCGTTTTAATTCCCAGCTTTTTCTCTTTAACCATCTTCAAAGGTATGGTTGTGTTTCCATATGCACTGGAGAGAGTTTTGCTGTAGTAATCCAGAGAATGTAGTACTGTATCAATTCCTACATAATCCATAAGCTCATAAGGTCCCATGGGTAAAGCCTGGCTCTTCGCAAACGCATCAATGGACTCAGGTGAATCTACTTTTTTCTCCAGTAGAAGGATGAAATAAAGTGATTCAGGTGCACTGATCCTGTTTACAACAAATCCTGCAGTATCCTTTAGTACTTTTATTGGCTCCTTTCCTATTTTCTTCGAAAAGTTATACACTTCCTGAAAGCTCTCTTCAGATGATTTTTCCCCTCTTATAACTTCTACCAGTTTCATCATGACTGGTGGATTGAAGAAATGCATTCCAACCAGCCTCTCTGGTCTTTTCAGCATGCCTGCTATTTCAGTTATTCTTATATTTGAAGTATTGGTAGCCAGAATTGCATCTGGTTCCGCAAACTTTTCAACAGAGTTGAAAACTTCTTCTTTTAGTTCCGGAATTTCAGGAACAGCTTCTATCACAAGTTGCGATCCCTTAAGAGATGGCTCCATTTCCTTATAGAACATGATTCTTTCCATCACACGGTTCTGATCCTCGCTCTTCATCCTACCAGCCTTTACAAGTCTTGCCAGGCTTTTTTCTATTCCTGACTTTCCCTTATCCAGTGCTTCAGGATAACTATCAAACAGGTTTACCCTGAAACCTGCAGTGGCAATAACCTGAGCTATTCCGCTACCCATTAATCCTGATCCTATAACCGTAACCTGATTAATTTCCATAGGATCACTTCCTGAGTTTCTTCACAAGACCCGTCATTTTTGTTGCACTCATGAGATCTCCAGAAATCTTAATTTTTCCTGTCATGTATGACATTACAGGATCAATTGTGCCATTGAAAAGGCTCAATAACGTCTCTTCCTTTCCACTAATTGTTGCGGTAGGTGCTGAATCAGTTCCCATATTGAATGTTACTTCACCCTTGGTTACCTTGACATAATAGGCCTCACCATCTGTAGGGGCAAACTGGAATGTTTTTTCCATAGTGGCAATTTCTTTCTTTACATCCTCATCATTTCCATATTTATCTAACATTTGTTTTAAAACATCGCCTGAAGACATGGATTACAATGATACAGCATATTATATGTTTATTGGTATTATTTATATTGTTTGGGTATATAAAAAAAAGGATTATGGTGCCTGGGCTGCTGAAAATAGAACCTGATCGAGGAATATCTCTTCGGGTTGGGCTCCGATTATTGGCTCATCAATATTACTTATGGTTGTGTGTGGAACGCTTGAAACTGCTGCGGCTTCTGCCTCTTCTTCAAATTCGTATGATTCTACCATATCTCCAGTAATATTTGGGTTCACAAGGGCAAAATTGTGTGCCATTCTAACTGCTGAAGGGCAGTATGGGCAGGTTGGTGTTATAAACACTCTTATGCTGACCGGTTTTTCAATGGTTTTTAACTTATCAATTGTGCTTTCCCTGAGTTCTATCTTCCCAGTGGAGAATGTTTCTATATCTTCAATTATAGACCTGAATTCATAACCTGATGGAATCCCAAAGTATCTCACATTTCCATTCTGGAATCTGTCTGAAAATAGTATGACCACTGGAGCCTTTTCTATTTTATATTTCTTTGATTCCTCATCTCCAAGTTCATGTATCTCAACCTTAACCTTATCTGTTATTT
Source organism: Thermoplasmatota archaeon (assembly GCA_023489425.1). The sequence goes on along the minus strand of JAMDCG010000037.1, from coordinate 7,093 downwards.
CTGCTATCTCCCTCATTAGCTGTTCTGTATCGTTGCAGTACTGGCACGACTTATTATCATCCTTGAAGACCTTAATTGTAACTTCATCCACCATTGTGGTAGAAAACTGTTCTTTTAATTTTGTTCTGTATTCATCATTTATTAATTGCATGTTTAATGCATTGTGATAAGTTATTAAAACATGTTTGTAAAAATTAAAATGTAAACTGGAAATATCCATAGTTGATGTATTTTAAATTTCACTTTAATCCATATAACATACCGCATTAGGCTAATAAATACAGACCCGTGAAAAATATAATAATATTTTTCACAACAGTCACATCTATCTGAATGAATTATTCATTAATTCCAGTAGTATAAAACATAACAATTTTAATCAAGATACTAATTTCCAAATATTGAAACTTTTAAAGATCAGGAAGATCACAGTTGGTCCACTGATGACGGACTGCTATATACTGTCAAATTCAGATGAATGTGTTATAGTTGATGCAGGAGGAAATCCTGAAAAGATAATAGAAGAAATTGAAAAGTTCAATCTGAAGCCAAAATTTATCATTGCCACACATGGTCACTTCGACCATTTTCTGGCAGCAAGAGAAATACAGAGGAAGTATGATATTCCATTTTATATCAACGAAAAGGATAAAGAAATGCTTCAATCAAAAGATTATTCGGCGGAGCATTTCATAAAGGGTTTAAAGGCAGAAATTCCCGACAGCATTATAACATTCAGTGATGGATTCGTATTCAAGGTTGGGAGTCACCAGTTGAAAATTATGGAAACTCCTGGGCACACACCTGGAAGTTCCTGTATAGTTGGAGACGGCTTCATACTCACCGGAGACACGTTATTCAGAATGTCCATAGGAAGAATGGATTTTGGAGGTAATGAAGAAGACATGATCAGAAGTCTGAAAAAACTTTCCCAGATGAAGGAGTCTACAAGAATATATCCGGGCCATGGTGATCCGAGTGATATACGTTATGAGCTGCTAAACAATTTTTATTTCCAGAATGTTGCAAACAAAAACAGTTTATATTGAATTCACGACGTGAGTATACAGACTGCAACTGTATTAAGATCAAACCACTGCAGTCCAGTAGTAAGTCATATTAAGAATAGTTAAATTAAAAATTTTTGATAATTGTTGGTTCACTGTCTCTTATCAATTGGTACGTATTCAACATCCAGCTTGCCCACATAGTTATCCAGTGGTCTAAACAGTCTGTTATTCTCCCAGTATTCAAATAGGTGAGCTGTCCATCCAGCCATTCTAGATGCTGCGAATATTGGGGTAAACAGATCGGATGGAATGTCCATTGCTGTGTAAAGTGGACCAGAGAAAAAGTCTATATTTGGCCAAATCCCTTTTGTCTTACTGAGCTTTTCTTCCATCAGCTTTTCGGCTCTTATGGCAATTTCAAGCAATTTCTCTATCTGTGGATCAGTGGTAGTTTTCATGAAGGACTGAAGATATTTGTATACAACCTTTGCCCTTGGATCATAGGCCTTGTAAACCCTGTGTCCAAATCCCATAATTCTCTGTTTTCCAGCAAGTGCATCCTCAATATATTTTTCAGTATTATCAGGTTCTCCTATGGCCTTCATCATGTTTAGTGCTGCTTCATCTGCACCACCATGGAGAGGACCCCTGAGCGTTGCTATTCCTGCTACAACTGCTGAGTATGTATCAGCCAGTGTTGATCCTGTAACAAGAGTTGAAAATGTAGAAGCGTTACTGCCGTGTTCTGCGTGAAGTATGAACATCAGATCAATTAGCTTTGCAGATTCCTTGTCCGGTCTCTTGCCTGTTAACATATATAAAAAGTTTGATGAATGGGAGAGTGACCTGTCCGGTTCAACGAAGCCTTTTCCTCTCATGGTTCTTCCTATCATTGCAATAATGGTGGGCAGTTTAGCAATAAGTTTTACTGCCCGTTCAAGATTGGCTTCCTTGCTCCTGTCACTCATATCATCATCGTATGTAGATAGGGCTGAAACACATGTTCTAAGAACGTCATTGGGATGAGCTTTACCAGAATACATCTTTATGATCTCCTTAATTTCGCTGGAGACCTCTCTCTCATCCTTTAATCTTGCATCAAAGACATCCATTTCGTGTCTGTTTGGCAGATGTCCATAGAGGAGTAGGAAAGCAACTTCCTCATAATTTGATTTATCTGCTAGAACCTCAATAGGATATCCCCTATACCATAATTTTCCATTAGTTCCATCGATCTTACAGAGTGTTGTATCAGCAATAAAAATACCTTCTAGTCCTTTACTGATTGTAACTTTTTCGTCTGTCATATCCCTATATATCAAAAATATACTTATTTGTTTGTTAAGGTTTAATACTCAGTATAAGCCACATAATAAAAAATTAATTCTGGTTGAATTTCTATTGGGTTTTCATTTCCACAGGTTCAAAAGTTCATCCTTTGAAATGACATTGAACATAAGTTCCATATTTTTCAGTGATCTCTCATGGGCCTCTCTGTTCCCTGAAGAAACTGCGTCCTTTATCACAACATTATAAAAGCCTCTGTTGGAGCCATCTCTCACACTGGATTCCACACCAATTTCGGTGGCAATTCCTGTATAAATAAGGGTCTCTATTCCTGCATTTCTCATCATCATCTCAAAATTTGTTCCTATAAATATGCTTGCGGTGTTCTTGTTTAATACAATATCTGAGTCTTCAGGCTTAATAGTAAGTTCAAACATACTTTTATCCATTTCCTTTGGAAATCCACCTCTTGCAAGTCTCGGGGCAGATTCAAATTTTTCCGGCAGAGGTGTTATCTTCGTAAAAATTACAGGTATTTCAAGTTCATGTGCCCTTTTTATTAGTTCAGTGTTATTTTTAATGAATTCCTCTTTGTTGAATATTCTACCCACAAGCATATTCTGAACATCCCATATTATCAGGGCTGAATGCTCTGGTTTTACTACCCCTCTTATATCTTTGTATATTTCTCCTTTAACCATATTTTTGTATGTTTAGAACATATTTACTTTTTTCCTGTTTTCTTATGTACTGAACTAATTATGGTTGCAAACATACACAGAACTTAGTGAAATAAGTTTTGAAATGCACAATTCAGTAAAGATTAATTGCACCAGTATACTACAGTGCTTATGGGTATTGTTTCAGAAGGGAAGCCTTATCCCCTCGGATCAACTCTTACGAACGATGGAGTAAATTTTGCAATATATTCTGAAGACGCCGAATCAATTGAACTTGCACTTTTTAAACCCTCTGATTTGAAGTGTCCAAATGAAACCATTTCGATGAAAGAAGTGGATGCACACGTCTGGCACTGTGAGGTTTCTGGTATAAAAGAGGGACAATTGTATGGCTACTATGTGGGTGGTCCATTCGATCCATCTCAAGGTCTAAGATTCAACAAGAACAAACTGCTTATAGATCCATACGCAAAGTCACTTAATTCCAAAATAAACTGGGATGACAGCATATTTCCCTATGATATAATGTACGGTTCATCTGTTAACAATGAGGATGATACTGAATTCATGCCAAAGTCAATGGTTGTCAATGATCTTTACGACTGGCAGGATGTAAGAAAGCCTGAAAGGAGATGGAATGATACCATAATCTATGAAACGCATGTAAAAAGCATTACACAGATGAAAGAAGATCTTGATAAGAATATCAGGGGTACCTATTCAGCGCTTGGCTCCTCAAAGGTGATCAACTATCTTAAGGACCTGGGAATAACTGCAGTTGAACTCATGCCGGTGCAACAGCACGTAGACGATAAGGTACTGGTAGATAGGGGACTGACAAATTACTGGGGCTATAATACCATAGCATATTTTGCCCCTGATCTGAGGTATTCAACAAGCCATGATAATCAGATAAAGGAATTCAAGGATATGGTTTTTAATCTTCACTCCAATGGCATTGAGGTAATACTCGATGTGGTTTATAATCATACGGCCGAGGGAAACCATATGGGTCCACTGCTTTCATTTAGAGGTATAGATAATAGAACATACTATTTTCTAGACCCATCTGATCCATCCAAATATGTTGATTTTACCGGAACCGGAAACAGTCTAAACGTAAGCAATCCTCAGGTTTTACAGATGATCATGGATAGCCTGAGATACTGGGCAATAGAGATGCAAATAGATGGATTCAGGTTTGATCTGGCTTCAACACTTGCAAGAAACCTTTACAGCATAAACATGCTTTCCCCATTCATGAACGTGATCCATCAGGATCCAGTACTTTCAAGACTTAAATTAATTGCTGAACCGTGGGATATAGGACCAGGTGGATATCAGGTAGGGAATTTTCCTCCAAAATGGAGTGAATGGAATGGTAAATACAGGGACTCCCTAAGGAAATACTGGAGAGGAGACGATGGAATGATTGGGGAATTTGCCACAAGAATATCAGGCTCACCCGACCTTTATGATGACGGTGGCAAGAGACCGCATTCCAGCATAAATTTTGTAACATGTCATGATGGATTTACCCTTATGGATCTGGTTTCATATAACACAAAGCATAACGAAGCAAATACTGAGGGATTTGAAGGTGGGATAGATGAAAATTACAGCTTTAATTATGGCGTAGAGGGGAGAACAGAGGATAAGAAGATTATGGGACTGAGATACAGGAGCATCAAGAATTTCTTTCTCTCACTTTTTGTTTCACAGGGAACTCCCATGATACTTGGTGGAGATGAAATAGGACGAACACAGCAGGGAAATAACAATGCATACTGTCAGGATAATGAAATCAGCTGGTATGACTGGAATATGGATGAAGATAAGCAGAATCTTTACAAATTCGTTAAGAAAGCCATAGCTTTAAGGCGATCAAACCCCGTTCTTGCCAGAAAGAATTTTTTCAGAGGGGATCTTGTAGCTGGGACAGAAATGAAGGATGTTGTCTGGCTTGACAAAAACCTTGAGGAACTTAAAATTGAAGATTGGAAGAATCCATCACTTAAGCATCTTATGGTGTGGATAAATGGGGAATACACGAGTGAGGTAGAATATTCTTACAGGAAGATTACAGGTGGTGATCTTTTACTGCTGTTCAATTCATCGGATAGCGATATCATGTTCAAGCTTCCAAATGATACTAAAAAATGGGAACTCTATCTGGATACAAACATCTTGAACATGGACACACTTCCAATAAGGCTTGATTCACCTCAATACCTTCTGAAGGCAAGGGGTTCAGCCATTTTGAGAGAGATAGTTTAGTAAAACAGTATTAACCTGTGTTTCTTATTCTCAACCTGTTTAGAAACGAAAAAAGCCACTGAATTTTTCCATTGTGCCTCTTCCTCGAAACAATTTTATAGGCCACATCACCGATTCCAGATATCTTTAACAGGAACAAGGCAGGCAAAAGAGGAAACAGAATCGTCACTTTCCCTGTAAGGTTGAAAATTGCATCAAATCCTATGTCAGTATTTCCATTCTCATCTTTTAGAATTAATTCATTTGAATTTTGGAAAGGTGTGCCAGTCATAGGAATTGTTTCAATGCCACTTCCCCTGATCAGATCGGTTGAAAATCTACATAGCTCGCATCGATCATCATAAAAAATTTTTGTAACATGTATTTCTGGATGCAGCGAGTTTTTCTGTTCATTTTCAGATTTCATTAATATCTATTTCATTTCTCTGGGCTTCGGAATAGTATAATCTCCCCTGTCTCCACTATAATAGTTGAAGTTTGCTCCGCATTTGGGACAGGTATACCTTGTTACCATGTATGAATTGAAAGTCCATTGTTTATTCTCCTTTATTCCATCAGTATTACCACATACCGGGCATTTCATGAAATAACATGCTATTCTTCCTTAAAATTTTTGCCAGAATCTTGATAGTACTATTTTTCAAAAATCCAAAATTTTCTAATAATGGTAGCTTTTAGTGCAATCTTATTCAGGAATTTCACTTCAGCTAGTTGTCGGTAAAATTTAAAATTGCAGTCTTCCATTACCTATCTGGTAAGTCTATTGGAAAAGTGTGTATTTTGCAGTAATGTTGTAACGGGAAAAGATGCTCACATATTTTACAGAACCAGTACTGTTATAGGATTCATGGACAAATATCCTGTAGAAGAAGGACATGTGCTTATAATTCCCAGTAAACATTATGAAAACATCTTTGACATAGATAGTGAAGTGTACCTGGAGATTCAACAGGCCGCAAAAAAAATTGCGTCAGTTCTTAGAGATGTATTCGAAGCAGATGGAATTAACATAGGCCAGAACAATGGAGAGTGCGCAAGACAGATGGTAATGCACTATCACCTTCACATAATTCCAAGGCACTGTGGAAGGGAAATTGGCTGGAACAGGTTGCAACAGTCAGAGGAAGAGTTAGAAAATGATTGTAGAAGAATAGAAAAGAGATTAAATGAGATTAATAATATAGATTAACATAATAGGATGGGAGGAAATTAAAATGTACAGTTTGGATGAATTATACAATAAGGCATTACAGTTAAAGAATAAGGGAATGTCAGATAAGGAAATTTCCACAGAATTACATCTCTCGGTTAATACTGTCACATGGCTTCTGGCCAGAGACTTTACGAAGCAGAAGAACGTTCAGGACGTGAAGATAGGCTGGAGAAGTGTTGGCGTCTATGGGAACAGGATAGCAAATCTATCACAGATAATGCTGGATATAATTGAGGAGGAATCTGCAGATGGAGATTATGAGACCGACTCTATACTAGGAATCACGGTTAACGGGATACCCTACGCAACCATGATTTCCTATTTCCTTGACAAGGAACTGATTATATACAAGCCCCACCCCTCAAGAAAGGATGGCTATTTCAGCAGTAACTTCGCATCAGTCAAGGGTAAGAAAATAATTGTAATAGACGATGTATGCAGTACCGGCGAAACCCTGAGAAGAACAATCAAGGATATAAGGGAAGAAGGTGGAGAAGTAAAACTTGCCATAGTGATAGCATCTAAAATGCAGGAAGATGAAATCGATGGGGTAAGGCTGAGGTCTTTATTCAGGGCATCTTTAATCGGAAAAGAATGATTTAAATGTACTGGGGTCAATCATTAAT